>JABGRQ010000059.1:0-12362 GCA_018648225.1 Chloroflexota bacterium | reverse complement strand
ACCCGTGCTGCACTATACGGAATTGCTTGACCAGTTGATCGCTTCCGGGCAATTGAAATTCATCAAAAAACTGGGCTACAAAGTCACTTACCACGACCCCTGCTACCTGGGACGCTACAACGGCGTTTATGACGCACCGCGGCGCGTCATTGAGGCTACTGGCTGTGAGATCATTGAAATGCCCCGTTGCCGCGATCAGGCTTTCTGCTGCGGTGCGGGTGGCGGACGCATCTGGATGGCTGAGGGCGAAATGAGCGAACGTCCCAGTGAAGCTCGCATTCGCGAAGCCGTTGAACTCGGCAACGTGACGGACTTCATCGTCGCTTGCCCCAAAGATATCACCATGTACGCTGATGCCGTTAAAACAACCAGCAACGAAGAATATATCGTTGTAAAAGATTTGATCGAGCTTGTATTCGAGGCTCTAAGCGAGTAACTCGATAACGGAAGATCAGGATCAGGCCCTCACCCTCCCTCTCCCAAATTTGAGAGAGGGAGGGGTGGGCAACACAAAAAATGACTAGTTCTGCTGAACCCACCACCGATCATCACCCGCCAACCGGATTTTTCTTCCGGCTGCGCAATGTGCGGGTGCAAATTGGGGCAAAGCTCATGTTGAGCTATTTGCTTGTGATTGTATTCATCAGCGGTGTTTTTATGGTGGTCGGCATCCGGCTCGTAAGCAGCCTGATTTTGTCGGAGGCGCAAGAGAAGGTGCGCAACGATCTCAATTCAGCCCGTGAAATCTATAACAACCAGCTTAATCAGATCGACACCACCGTGCAGTCCACGGCGAGTCGCTTTTTCTTGCGGGATGCACTCATCAATGGAAATTTGGATGCCGCGTTCGATGAACTCGATCGCATCAAAAAAGCCGAAAATCTCGATGTGTTGGCTATCACCGACAAATATGGTTATGTACTCATCCGCACCTGCAACCCTGATCTCACTGGCGACAATCAGGGCAGTGACACGATTATCAACCGAACGCTATACAGCAAAAAACCTTCTGCGGCCACAATCATCGTTAGTGGCGAGATATTGCAACGCGATATTCCAGAGTTAGCTAAACAAGCCTACATCGAACTCATTGATACACACCTGGCGCGCGAGCGTGAAGAAACCGAAATCACCGATGGCATGATGCTGAAAGCCGCCGCGCCGATCTTCGATTATGAAGGGAATCTCATTGGCGTAGTCTATGGCGGTGTCCTGCTCTCCAAAGACTACGAAATTGTGGACAAGATCAAGCAAACCGTTTATGAAGACGTAATCTATAAGGGCCAGGATATTGGCACGGCGACCATCTTCATGGATGATGTACGTATCTCCACGAATGTAAAAAATGAAAACGGTGAACGGGCCATCGGCACACGTGTATCCGAAGAGGTTTATAACCGTGTCATCGTGCAGGGCGAACCGTGGATCGACCGGGCTTACGTGGTCAACAATTGGTATATCACCGCTTACGAACCGATCCATGATGTCTATGGGCGCGTGATCGGGATTTTATATGTAGGTGTGCTGGAGCAAAAATATCTCGATATTCAGCAGCGCACCATCCTCACATTTTTAGCAATCACGATTGCCGGGGCGTTAATTTCATTGGTAGCTTCCTATTTTCTCGCCAGGGGTATCCACATTCCCATTCGGAAGCTGGTTTCGGCCTCCAAAGAGATTGCCGCTGGGCAGTTGGATACGCGCGTTACCGTACACACAAACGACGAGTTGCAATACCTGGCGATTTCGTTCAACCGTATGGCGCAGTCGCTGCAAAAGCGAGATGACCAACTTAAAGAATTCGCCACTCAACGCATCATGGAATCGGAACGCCTCGCCCTGGTTGGGCAGCTTTCAGCCAATATTGCGCATGAATTGAATAACCCGCTGCAAGGCATCGTTACTTTTTCACATCTATTGCTGGAAGATGGCGCTTGCGATGATGCCACAACGCGTTTTTCTCTTGAGAAAATTGTTGGGCAGGCGAACCGCTGTCGAGATATTATTCGCGGCCTGCTGGATTTTTCTCGCCAACGCATGCCAGAAAAAGCGCTCTGCAATGTTAACGAAGTGTTGCACGAGTGCGCCTCCCTGGTTGAGCATCAAGCGTTATTTCACAATATTCTGGTGATAAAGTATTTTCAAGAAGATCTGCCGATGGCAATCATCGATCATGCTCAGATTGAACGGGTTTTCATCAACATGATTGTCAACGCCGCCGAAGCCATGGAAGGGAGTGGGCACCTGACCATCAGCACACGCTACAAACCGGAGAGCGATTTCGTCGAAATTGCCTTCTCCGACACCGGCCCCGGAATCAGCGAAGCGAATCAGAAAAAAATCTTTGACCCCTTCTTCACAACCAAAGATGTCGGGCACGGCACAGGTTTGGGGTTGGCAATCAGCTATGGCATTATAAAAGGCCACAAAGGATCAATCTCTGTAGAGAGCGAAATTGGTCGCGGGGCGACATTTATCATTGGGTTGCCCCTCAGAGCCAATGGAAATAATAAAGAGAGTTCACAACATGGATGAGAAAGCCAAAATACTCATCATTGACGACGAGGAAATTATCCGCGATTCTTGCATCCATATTTTGGCAAAAGGCAATTATGAAATTGCCACTGCTGAAAACGGCATGGCAGGACTTGCTTTATTGGATGAATTTCACCCCGATCTGGTTTTGGTTGATCTGAAAATGCCCGGTTTATCGGGTTATGAGGTGCTCGACAAAATCCACGAATTTGATGCCACAATTGTGACAATCGTTATCACTGGCTTTGCAACCATTGATGCCGCGGTTGAATCGATGAAAAAAGGCACATTCGATTTTCTCCCCAAGCCTTTCAAGCCCGATGAACTACGGCTGATTGTGCGCAGAGGCTTAGACCGGAGAACATTAATGATCGAAACAATTGCCCTGCGCCGAGAAAAAGAAATGCTGCGCGAACATTTTGCGGCAATTGTCTCCCACGAGCTAAAGTCTCCCCTCGGGGCCGTACAGACCAACCTATTTGTCCTGGCCGATGACTTAAAAGACAAGCTCAGCGCTGAGCAAATCGAAAAACTTGAACGCCTGCAAACGCGCATCGCTGATCTCGTCAAATTGGTAAACACATGGCTGCGAGCCATTTCTGTAGATATAAATAGCATTCGTGAGAATTTTGAACCCGTAGCCATCCCCGCCGTGATTGAAAAGGCGATGGAGAATATTCAGAATCATGCCATTCGCAAAGATATTGATGTTCGTGTAAATGTCGCTGAATCGCTCAGTTTGGTCAATGGCGACGAGGGCACCCTGGTTGAGGCAGTAGCCAATATTGCCGGCAATGCCGTCAAATACACACATATTGGCGGGCGCGTTTCTGTAACCGCTGAAGAGCATGACGACGATATTCTCATCTCGGTAAGTGATAACGGCGTAGGTATCGCCGCAGAGGATATCCCTAATTTGTTTGAAGATTTTTATGTTGGCAAATCAAAAACAGATGGTGAAAGGAGGAGTGGTGTCGGATTAGCAATAACCCGGCGGATTATTGAAGCTCACAACGGAAATATCACTGTCGAAAGCAAACTGGGCGAAGGCAGCACGTTTGTAATCCAACTGCCCGTACTCGGTTAAAAATTTACTCAGGAATTTAATAACCATTGGATCCAGAACTAAGGAGGTTCTTATGGCCCAGACGAGGTTATTAATCATAGACGATGATCCCGATTATGTGGATGGGATCAAAGCGATTCTCGAAAAAGCAGATTATCAAGTTGATGCGGCCTACAATCCAAAAGAAGGCTTCGCGGCGCTGGATGCGCAAACCTACGACCTGATCTTGCTCGATGTTATGATGGGCAGAGGCGCAGAGGGCGTCATGGTAGCTCGCAAGCTCAACAAGGATCCTGTCTTGCGGAATATCCCGGTTTTGATTATCACCGGCATTCGCGAACAAATGGCCTTCCTCTTCCCAGGCCAGCCTGTGCATCCGCGCATCCTCCCCACAGATGAATTGCTCGAAAAACCTGTGGACCCGAAACTGCTTTTAGAGAAAGTTGATGCTCTGCTCAAAGAGGCAGCAGCGAAAAAAGCGCGTGGAGAACAGGAATAAGCTTATGGCAACCAAACCCACATTCAGCCAAGAGATATCCAACCTCCTGTATGCTTCACATGGCAAACCGCTGAAGAATTGTATCCATTGTGGAACTTGCTCTGGCTCCTGCCCGGTAGCTAATTTCATGGATCAAACACCTCGGCGGCTGATTGGGATGATCAATGCGGACCTCAAAGAAGATGTGCTGGATTGCAACACCTACTGGTTCTGCGCTTCCTGTTATCAATGCAACGTAAGGTGCCCGGCCCAAATTGATATTGCCGATGTCATGTACGCTGTCAAACGTTATTCGATCTGGCATAAGACGTACAAAGACGATCTGGTTGGCCCGACATTCTCAGAAACCTTTGTTAAAACCATCATCCGCAGCGGGCGTTCCTATGAGCCTCTCCTGGCCCCAACCTATATGTTCAGCATGGGGATCAAAGAAGTGCTCCAGGAAGCCCACATGGCAACTCAGATGATGCTCAAAGGCAGGATGCCCGTGCTTCCAACAAAAATCAAGCGACTGGATAATTTCAAAAATATGATACGCAGGATCATCCCGATGGGAGGTGCAAAATGAAGAAGTTTGCCTACTTCCCCGGATGTTCTCTCGAAAAGTTGGCGCTAAGCTATAACAACTCTTCGGTTGAAACCAGCCGTATGCTTGGGGTAGAACTTCAGGAATTGGAAGACTGGAATTGCTGTGGCGCGACCACTTACTTCCATGTTGACCAACTGCTGGCCTACACGCTGGTAGCCCGCAACCTGGCCATGGCCGAAAAAGAAGGCCTGGACCTGGTGGCCCCGTGCAGCGCCTGCTACAAAAATGCATACTTCACCAATAAGTACATCAAAGAAGATGCCGATCTGGCGGAACATATCAATTACGCCCTCGAAGAAGACGATCTCCAATTCCAGGGCAAAATCAATGTCCATCATGTAATTGAAATCTTCGTTAATGAAATCGGCGTTGAAGAGGTGGCCGCCAAGGTCACTAATCCGCTCGAAGGGTTGCGCGTGGCCCCCTACTATGGGTGCCAGATCGTGCGCCCGAAACATAACGGCATGGAATCTGAAAATCCTCAGTTCTTTGAGGCATTGGTTTCTGCGATGGGCGCCGAAGCGGTTGATTTCCCCGAAAGGCTGCGCTGTTGCGGCGGTTCGCTGATTATGACCAGCCGCCATGCCGCGCTCGATATGGTGCGAACCCTTTTACAAAGCGCGGTCAATTGCGGCACCGATGTGATTGCAACTGCATGTCCGTTATGCCAGGTCAATCTGGAATGCTACCAACTACAAGTCAACGATGAGTTCGGCACAAACTTCAAATTGCCGGTACTCTACTTTACCCAACTGCTCGGTTTGGCAATGGGCCTTCCACCCAAGAAGATCGGTATAGGCAGCGAACTTGTATCGGTTGCGCCTTTTTTCAAAAAATACCTTAGCAAGCAAGTCAGTTGACCTGTTCTACAAAGCACTATACAAAAAGGTCTTGAATTAATTCACCATGCAGAATCTATTAGGAGAGAGACCTATGAGTGAAGAAAAAATTGGAGTATACATCTGTCATTGCGGCACAAATATCGCCAAAGTGGTAGATGTGGAGGATGTTGCCGAATGGGCAGGGAACCAACCCAATGTGGAAGTTTCCCGTGAGTACAAATTTATGTGCTCAAGCCTGGGGCAGGACTTGATCGAGGAAGATATCAAAGAAAAAGGCCTGACCCGCATCGTGGTGTCCTCCTGCTCACCACACATGCACGAAAAGACTTTCCGTACAGCCTGCGAACGAGGCGGCTTGAATCCCTTCTTGGTCGAAATGGCTAATATCCGCGAGCACAATTCCTGGACGACAGATGATAAAGTTGCGGCAACACAAAAAGCCAAAGCGCTGACCAACGCAGCCATCGAGCGCGTGGTCCACCATCAACCCCTGGAGCAACTCCCGGTAGAGATCAACCCCAATACGCTGGTTGTCGGCGGCGGCATCGCCGGCATCACGGCTGCCCTGGAACTCGCCAATGGCGGTCGCCATGTTTATCTGGTTGAAAGAGAACCTTCCATCGGCGGCCACATGGCACAACTCGATAAAACCTTCCCCACCCTGGACTGTTCAGCCTGCATCCTAACCCCCAAAATGGTCGATGTCGGACAGCATCCCAACATCACCCTGCTCACCTGGAGCGAAGTTGAAAAAGTGGATGGGTTCATTGGCAATTTCACCGTCAATATTCGCAAAAAAGCTCGCTATGTCAATGAGGAACACTGCACAGGCTGCGGCATCTGTATTGAAAAATGTCCCTTCAATGTTGTTGACGATATTTTCGAGGCCGGTATGGGAGATCGCAAAGTTATTTACCGTCCCTTCCCTCAAGCGGTGCCGAAATACCCCGTCATTGACAAAGAAAATTGTGTTTACTTCCAAAAAGGTAAATGCAAGGCCTGCGAGAAATTCTGTCCTACAGAACCCAACTCGATTGAATTCGACCAAGAAGATGAAATTCTCACCGTTGATGTGGGCAATATCATCCTTGCGACAGGTTTCCAGCTTTTCGATTCGACCAACATTCCGCAATACGGCTATGGTCGCCTGCAAAATGTCTTCACCGGCATCGAATTCGAGCGCATGGTCAACGCTTCTGGGCCAACCGATGGCAAAATCGTCTTGCGTGACAAAAAGACCGCGCCGAAGAGCGTGGCGATCATCCACTGCGTTGGTTCGCGTGACGAAAATTATCACAAGTACTGCTCCAAGATTTGCTGCATGTACTCGCTGAAATTTGCCCATCTGGTTCACGAGCGCATCCCCGACGCTGAAGTCTATAACTGCTATATCGACATGCGCACACCGGGCAAAGGCTACGAAGAGTTCTACAACCGGCTGCTCGAAGAGGGCACCCACTTCATCCGCGGCAAAGTGGCCGAAGTCACCAACGCCGCCCGCAAACCCGAAGAAGAGGGCAAACTCATCGTCCAGGTCGAAGACACGTTGATTGGCCGCCAACGGCGCGTGCCTGTGGATATGGTCATCCTCAGCCCCGCAATGGAGGCTCAACCCGACTCGAAAGGAATTTCCCAACTCTTCAAGATGGGCTGCGACTTCGATGGCTTCTTCACCGAACGCCACCCCAAGCTGGACCCGGTTGCCACAATGACTGATGGCATCCTGATCGCGGGCGCCTGTCAAGGCCCGAAAGATGTTCCCGATAGTGTGGCACAAGGCGCAGCTGCAGCCGCTCGCGTGGCCGGGTTGATCAACCTCGGCACAGTGATGATGGAACCCGTACGCGCCTCCATCCATCAGGAAGAATGCTCCGGTTGCCGAATCTGCAACAATATGTGCCCTTACAATGCCATCGTCTTCCATGCCGATCGAAAGGTTTCCGAGGTGATCACCGCACTCTGCCAGGGTTGCGGCACCTGTGTGGCCGCCTGCCCCAGTGGCATCATCAGCGGCGCTCACTTCACCAACGACCAACTATTCTCCCAAATCGAGGGCATTTTGTGGGACGTGCGTCCTGAAAAGGAGCTGGTATCCGCGTAGACAGTTATCAGCAAACAGGCTCAGTAGCCAAAACATCTGGATACTGAAAACTGACCACTGATAACTGAACACTGGAGAAAAAACTATGAGTGAACAATTTGAACCCGTAATCGTTGGATTTCTGTGCAATTGGTGCTCCTACCGCGCGGCCGACCTGGCAGGTACAGCTCGAATTCACTACGCCCCCAATATGCGGCCTATCCGGGTTATGTGCAGCGGACGTGTAGACCCGCAATTCGTGCTCAAGGCGCTGCGCGATGGCGCCGACGGCGTTCTCATCGCTGGCTGCCATCCTGGAGAGTGCCACTATGTATCTGGCAATATCAAAGCCCTGCGCCGATTCATCTTGCTAAAAGCAATGCTACGTCAACTGGGCGTTGAGGAAGACCGCGTACAACTCTTGTGGGCCTCCGCCTCAGAGGGCATCTTCCTGGCTGAAAGAGTAGACAAGATGACCGAACAAATTCGCGCTCTTGGCCCATTGAACTGGAACGAATCCGTATTGGGTGGCAATGGTCACCACGTTGCCGTTCCAGTCCCTGAGGAGGTTTAATATGTCTGAAAAACCGAAACTAGCAATGTACTGGGCCGCCTCCTGCGGTGGTTGTGAAATCTCTGTTTTGAATATTCACGAACACATCCTGACGGTGGATTCGGTCTTTGATATCGCCTTCTTCCCCTGTATTGCCGATTTCAAAGTCCACCACGTCGAGAGCTATCCCGATGGCTACATTGATGTGTGTCTGTGGAATGGCGCCATCCGCAACTCCGAGAGTGAGCACATGGCCCATTTGCTGCGCCAGAAATCAAAGGTCTTAGTGGCCTATGGTTCCTGTGCCTACGAAGGCTGTATCCCCGCACTCTCCAACCTGACATCCAAAGAGGCTACCTTCAACACGGTTTATGGCGAAAATCACTCGCTGGATAACCCAAACCAGGTTGTTCCGCTGACATCGGTAGATGTGGCTGAAGGAACCTTGACTCTGCCTGAGTTCTACCACACAGTAAGATCACTGGACCAGGTTGTGGATGTAGACTACTACCTTCCCGGATGTCCGCCAGAACCGCCTCAAATCTGGGCTGTTCTCCAGGTTGTGGTGGCCGGACTTTTAGAGGGCGCGCCGTTACCCCCAAAGGGATCCATAGTTGGGGTTACCAACACGGCCGTCTGCGAAGAATGCGATCGCGTGAAAAGCGAAAAAGCCATTGAGCGCTTCTATCGCCCCTACGAAATCACCCCCGATCCTGAAATTTGCCTACTCGATCAAGGCTTGGTCTGCATGGGTCTGGCAACCCGCGGCGGCTGTGGCGCGCTCTGCCCACAAGTCAATATGGGCTGTCGCGGCTGCTACGGGCCAATGCCAGGCGTAGAGGATCAGGGAGCTAAAATGCTCTCAGCAATTGCGTCCGTAATCGGTGCCGGTGAACCCGGCATGGAAGATGCGGAACTGGAAGAAAAAATCGGAGCGGTCGTCGATACCATCGTTGATCCTGCCGGCACATTCTACCGCTTCAGTATGGCCCACTCCCTACTTAGACGAGCCAAAGTTAATGGTAATGGGAAAGGATAAGACAATGAAAAGAATTACAATTGATCCCATCACCCGGCTGGAAGGCCACGGCAAAATTGAAATCTTCCTCGATGAGGAAGGGAACGTCGCCAATGCCTATCTCCAGATCCCCGAGTTGCGCGGCTTCGAGCAGTTCTCCGTCGGACGCCCCGCAGAAGAGATGCCCCGCATCACCAACCGCATTTGCGGCGTATGCCCTGAAGCCCATCATATGGCGGGTACTAAAGCCCTGGATGCCCTCTTCCATGTGGAACCTCCCTCGGTAACCAAGAAGATTCGCGAGATGTTCTACGAGGCCTTCTACTGCACCGACCACGCCGTCCACTTCTACGCCCTCGGTGGCCCCGACTTTGTCCTCGGCCCAAATTCCGATCCAGCCAAGCGCAATATCTTGGGTGTGATCCACGCCGTGGGCGTCGATATCGGCAAGCAGGTGATTCAGCACCGCAAGCGCAACCACGAAGTTATCCAGTGGTTAGGCGGTCGCGGCATTCACCCCGTCGCCGGTTTACCCGGCGGCTGGAGCGTAGCTGTCACTGAAGAAGTTCGCAAAGATATTGAACAAATCGCTCGCGATAATATCGCCTTTGGCGAGTTCAGCCTGAAGCTCTTCGATGACGTCGTGCTGGCCAACAAAGCCTATGTTGACCTGATTGTCTCCGACACCTTCACCCATCAGACTTACTCGATGGGCATGGTCGATGAGAATAACCACACCAATTTCTACGATGGCAAGATTCGAGTCGTGGACCCTGAAGGTGGCGAATTTGCCAAGTACGATGCAAAAGATTATGCCGATCACATTACGGAACGCGTAGAACCCTGGTCTTACCTCAAGTTCCCCTACCTGAAAAATGTGGGCTGGAATGGCTTCACCGATGGCATGGACAGCGGCGTGTACACCTGTACCCCACTCTCTCGTCTAAATGCCGCCGATGGTTTAGCCACCCCCAAAGCCCAAGAGCATTACGAGCGCATGTATGAAACCTTGGGCGCCGAAAAAGTTGACGGAAAATACAAACCCGTTCATCATCGTTTGGCGACCCACTGGGCGCGCTTAATCGAAATGCTCTACGCGGCCGAGCGGATGCTCGAGCTAGCCACCGACCCCGAGATCACCGACCCCAACGTGCGTGCCAAAGTCACCGAAACACCTACCGAAGGTGTGGGTTGTGTAGAAGCCCCGCGCGGCACTCTCACCCATCATTACAAGACAGATGAAAACGGGATCCTGACCAAAGTCAACCTGATCGTCGGCACCACCAACAACAACGCCCCCATCGCCATGTCGATCAAGAAAGCAGCCCAGGGCCTGATCACTAAAGGGACTGAAGTTACCGAAGGTTTGCTCAACACTGTTGAGATGGCTTTCCGCAACTACGACCCTTGCATGTCCTGTGCAACCCACTCCCTGCCAGGCCAGATGCCTCTCGAAGTCGTCATCCGTGACGCCGAGGGCCATGAACTCAGCCGGGGCAGTCAATACGTGGATTAGTTCACTAGTTTCTTGGTTGGATAGTTGGTTGGTTCCTAACCTTCCAACTATCCAACGATGTGACCACCAAAGTACTCAAGACTTCACTGTAAAAAGCACCAGCGGGAAGGTTCCGCTCAATAGCTTTGCACCGTAGAGTCACTCAACTATGGAAAAAATCATTGTTATCGGTCTGGGCAACCCCATCCTGACGGATGATGGGGTTGGCGTCAAAGTTGCTTACGAGGTTGAAAAAGCGCTGGGCGCCAACATTCCAATAAATTTAACCATCACCGAGGCCAGCGTTGGCGGCTTGCGGTTGATGGAGCTTCTGGTAGGTTACGATCGTGTAATTCTGATCGATGCGCTGCTAACCAATAACGGGCACGAGCCAGGCACAATCCATCATATGACGTTGGATGATTTGCGGCATATCAGCCCCACTCAGCACAGCGCCTCGGCGCATGACACATCTCTGGTAACAGCGCTTGAGGCCGGTATCGAAATTGGGCTTCACCTCCCCACCGAATTTTCGATCTACGCGGTGAACGTAACAAATATTCTGGATTTTAGCGAGGAGTCCACCCCCGCGGTAGCCGACGCTATCCCCAAAGTTGTTGCCATGGTACTCGAAGAATTACAGCAGCTACCACAGCCAACATAATTTCAGGGTCCATCCCTTAACAAAATTCATCTGCAAAATACAAAACCGGGTTCCTTCAACGTCCATAATTCAGGAACCCGGTTTGTGATTATGATAAAATCGCTACATGGCTGATATTCGTATTCTATTGGTGGATGACCACACAATTCTTCGTGATGGATTGCGTTCCCTGCTGGAACGCGAATCTGGCCTGAAGGTGATCGGCGAAGTCGGTGATGGACGCGCCGCCGTAGAGATTGCCGAAAAACTCATCCCCGACATTATCGTCATGGATGTAGCCATGCCCTTGCTCAACGGCATTGAAGCCACTACCAAGATCAAGCAATCCCATCCCCATATCAAAATTATCATCCTCTCCATGTACGACTACGAAAACTATATCCGCCAGGCATTGGCTGCGGGGGCTGCAGGCTATATTCTCAAAGATGCCTGCGCCACTGAACTTATTGATGCCATCCACGCGGTCAAAAAAGGCGAATCCGTGCTCTCCCCAGCAATCACTCGCTTGGTGATTGAAGACTATTTGCGCTGGGGTGAAATCCAGCCTGTCGAGAATAATAACAACCTGACCACCCGCGAGCGCGAAGTTCTCCAATTGATTGCCGAAGGGTACACAAATAAAGAAATCAGCGAAATACTGGTCATTGCAGCAAAAACTGTTCAGTCCCATCGTACTAACCTGATGGACAAACTTGATTTGCACAGTAAGGGAGATCTCATCAAATACGCGATCCGAAAAAAAATTATTGAGCTATAACGTGCATTTTCCTCACAACATAAGCGATTGAAAAAACCTCCGAGATTTTTTAGAAATCTCGGAGGTTTTTTACAATCGCTATTGACAAACCAGAACTTTTGTTCTATATTATTAGCACAGAAGTTCTAGTAATATCAGGCATCCACCTGGAGGTAATTATGCTCAATCAACTTTCTATCTTTCCTAACCGTATGCGTCTGCAGCGTGGCTTGCTCTTTGGAGCCTTGATTGTCACCGCCCTGTTGGCTTTCGAAATCTTCAACT
>JABGRQ010000058.1 GCA_018648225.1 Chloroflexota bacterium | reverse complement strand
ATTCAATCGCTTGTTTGGCTTTCAACAGCGCCAGTTCATGTTCCCGATCGATACGATTATTTTCTTCTTTGTCCAACCGGCGCGTTTCCTTCATCAAGGCTAACAAGCGAATCCCAGCTTCGGCTTCAGCTACATCATCTTTCAACTCCTGTTGGCGCAGCCAGTGTTTACGCTCGGCTTCCAAACGTTCGCGCTCGTCTCGAATGCGTATTTCTTCCCGCTGCAACCATAGCTCTTCTTCCACATTTTTGCGCTTCATTTCCCACTCGAAATCCGCGCGCTTGCGGGCAATATTAACTTCAGATTCAAATTTTTTCAGATCATACTCTGTCGACAATTTCAATGCCAGCAAATTCACTTCATAAGTCTGCTCCACTTCTAGCTTTGCCAGCAGATGCGCCCGCGCCATCTCGTGATCTTTGGCATCTTCCTTCCAGGTACGCAGCAATTCTTCACGCTCTTTCTCGCGCAGGAGATTATCATAATCCATATCGTGCAGGAATTGCGTAAACTCGGCCTCGGAGGTGATTTCGTTCATGCGGTCGCTCATCACGGCTTCGCGCATGCGCTGGTGAATCGCTACCCGTTTTTCGTCCATTTCGACTTCGCGCGTCTCTTCAGCCAGTTTCACCAAATCCAGTTCGCGTTGGGCTTCGCCAATATGCTTGCGGCCTTCAGCTTCGGCTTCTGCTTCGGTGACTTGCAACGCATATACGCGACGTGTTTCGTTTACGCGCTGCTGGTCGTCCAGAATGCGCTCCAGGTGCTCCATATTCAACTCAAGCACACGGATATTCAAGAACGACAGGCCCAATTGCGCAAAAGTCGTCTTCAAGGTTTCATCAAGCAGCAATTCAAGCCGATCTTTGAGTTTGAAATCTTCGGCCAATTCTTGCAGCGTGTGTTTGCGCACCCAGCGCTCAACCACCTGCACCACCTCGGGGTAGAGATGCTGACGCAGCGCTTCTTTGGAAATGCGCTCATTCCCTTTCAGCATATTGACCAGGAATTTGCCAGGGAATGCGACTTCTGCCTGCAAGCGCACCGTTGCGCCTATGCGCAGCGGATCGCTGGTAAAAATGCCACCCAGGTTGAATTCAAATTCTGTGGGGGTAATCTCTACCAACAAGGCGGTTAGATTCTCCGGGATGCGTCCGGCAAATAGCTCTTTGAGCCGCCCCCCAAAACTATCCAGCGAATATTCGCCGGGGGCCACCGTCCCAACCACTTCCCCTTTATCCACCAGCAAGGCATTCGTGCCCAGATCAACGATCAGGCCGTGCTTGAGAAAGCCGGTCACATCATCGGCGTCAATGCGCACGGCAAAATCATCATCATTGCGCGCCCAACGGTGATTACGCATCACCGGGGCCGCGCTGCTACTGAGCGATTGCCCGCATTCCTTGCAAAAGCTGGCATCTCCGCGGTTTTCGACGCCGCACGCGCCACAACGCAGAACGCCGCCTGCCAGGGTGGTGCCGCAATTGCCGCAAAAATTCGCCCCTTTGGATATTTTTTCCCCGCACTGGGGACAGGTTTGTCGATTCCCGAACATGGCTTTCTCCTTTTCACTCACAAAGTATTAGGACTGTAGACGTTTTTTTTGTTCTTCGGATATTTTGAGCGCCTGGCTGCGATTGGCGAAGTGGTGCTTTAGGGCATCCAGACTCGCTCGTAGTTGATTCTGTTTGTCGGGGTCAATCTGCCCCCGGGCGGATTCCTGCACCAGGGATCGCACATCTTCTCCCAGGGCGCTGGACCGCACCAGCAGGCCTTCATCATAATCGAGCAGATCATCCCACATTTTGCGGCTGATCTTTAAATCGGTGACATAAGGCGGCACCCCCAGGATAGGGTTCATGACCATCTCGCGGGCGTGTGCAAATTCTTTCTCCAGGGCACGCAACTCCAGGGCCAGGTTTTCATCCCCCTGTGCAAATACGCGCGAGCGCAAGTCGTTCAGGGCGGTTTGGGCAATTTGCAAATCGTTGTGGGTTTGGTCGCGCACCAGCACATCGGCCTGCGCACGGTCTTGACCCACCAGATCATCTACAAAAGTGGTACCGGGGTCAACCCAATATGCATGTTGCAGCTCATCGTATTTTTGAAAAAGTTTCTTGATGCTATCAAAGAGAATTCCGGCTACTGCGCCCCAAACAATGAAATAGAATTCCCAGCGATTGGAACCATCGGCGTCACCGGCGAGAAAATTGACAACTTTAGTGAGGCCAATTGCCAACAGCAGCACAAAAACCATCCAGATCACATGGCGGCGCCACCAATAGCGCGGATAGCGGCGACCGCGGCGTGGTGCGAGGGTTGTCTGCGTCTTGGCTTTATCTTTGCGCTGGAAGAGATTGCCGAGGCGAAAATGATCGCGGCGGGTTTCTTTATTCCCCAGATCGCTGACCCAGGCGGTCAGCCCGCTAAGAAATGTCGGCTGCAACGCATCTGCCGATGGCTCCGGATCATGGAGGGGATGCACGGTTACGGATTGTTCTTCATGAATACCCATTTCGCTCAGCGCATCGGTTAGGTCCTGCCGAGATTTAGCCGCGGTGATCTTGCGGCGATTTTCGACATCCTGCAATCGTTGTTCTAATGCCAGGGCCTGTTCGGCGGCGATCAAACGATCTTCGGAGCGCAGGAAGGAGATAAAATGGAAGAAATCCAGGTGCAGGCCAAGCTGGTTGAGCGCCGGTTCCAGGCCGGGGCGAATATCGGCCATCAGCGCATCGCCATGCCGCCCGGCGAGCAAATCTACCGCCAGGTTGCGGCGCACCCCCGGGGCGAGGATATCCCAGGCCGATTGAGCGGGTAAATCCATCACATCGCCGTGGATTACGCCGCGCGGCACGACATATTGGGTGAAGAAACCCGCCAGATCGAAAATCTCGACGGCGCACAGCAAACTGGCATCCAGCAGGGCGCTGTCGCGGCTGAGCAGGTTTTCGGCTTTCAGACGGGCGTTGAATCCCGCCGCGGGGACAAAGCCAACCTTCATTCCGCCTGCCACCTCAGAGCCGCGTCCGCCTGCCGCCAGGGTGTGCTGACCCGGCTGATAGGTTTGCAGCGCGCCATCTGCGGTAATCACAACCCCCAGACGTCCGGGCGGCACATCCAACTGCCTGCTTTTTTTACCGGGCAATTCTTCCAGGTTATAGTGACGGGCCAACGGGATTTGGTTTTCAGTCATAACGGCCTCCAAGATTAACTTATCCGCTAATGTTCACGACTTTACGTAAACTTTGTAATGGTCAAAAGAAGGTTGAACAGCATACTATTTATGTCACTGCGAGGAGCATCTTTTTGCGACGAAGAAGTCTTCGGGTTGGCGAGAATTCGCGGTTTCATTTCTTTAATTCCTTTGGAATTGAAAAACTCAACTCAACTTTAGCGCGTTGCACCAGTTCGACCACGGAATTGGGTTGCTGCAAGCGCATCCGGCTGAGGGCGGCCAAACGTGCATCGGGGTTGAGCTGCGGCTTCGAAAAGAGCATCTCGCGCAAATCGCTCAGGCTGATGCTCTGCGGATCAAAGGTAATATTGGCGGCAATCAGGGCGGCATACGGCAGGCATAGCGGCCCCAAATTGCCCTCGGCCTGCGCCATCAGCAGATCGCCGATCACATAACCCAAAGGCTGACCGAGTTGGGTGCTGAAGTGGTCATCATATTTGGCGCCTTCAAAATGGATCAACAGGATTGCCTGCAGCAACAGATCCGCTGAAACGTCTTCATCGGCGAAGAGCAAGGCCAACGCCCCAAGAAGATAGCCTTGCAGTTCTTTCAGATCGGGAATTTCAGGGGGCATGGCTTGAATAGCTTTTAATATGGCTTCTATCGAGTAGTGTTTGGCTGGATATTTTTCATCGATTTGAGAGGGCAGGTAGGCCTCGATCCAGGTGGCCCAGCCCTCTTCAACGAAGAGTGAAGCCTGGTTCAATAAAATCGCCTGTTCGCGGCGCAAACTATCTATTGGATCATCGGCAGCCTGATAGCCAAAGCGGCGGGCGGTTTCGGATATAACCATACCCAGGCGGTTTTTGACTTCACCCAGGGCGCTATAGACTTCGAGAAAGCCGTGGCCCAGTTTTTCGTGGATGGCGGTTCCCAGGATGCGCGGCAGATGCTGCGGGTCTTGAAAAGCCTGGCGCGGCGACAGATTAGCGCCATAGGCAAACAGCCAGCCGTTAAGATAGCAGCCCACCCCGGCCAGATTGTAGCCAAACATGCCACCGCCGCGATATTTTTCGGCCTGCGCCTGGGCTTCGGCAGCCATAGCCTGCACGGCAGCCTGACGCGCTTGTGTGGATAATTGTAAATTTTCGACAAGGGGTGTGAAAAATTCTTCCAGTGTTTCGCAATAGACAATGGGGTAGGCCAGCCGCTCAAGGGGGTAATAGCGTCCTAAATCAAATGTGGCCGCAAAGGCGCGGTCCAACTCTGCCAGGGTATCGTCGTCTTTCAAGTTGAGCAGCGGCTGGGCAACATCCAAACTTTGGCGAGCGGTTGTCTGTTGAAAACGCAAGCGTTCATCCGCCCCTACCAGCCGCCGGGCGACATCTTCGGGCAAAGCGGGTGTGATCTGGCGGCGGTATTGTTCGCGCATAGCAGCAATTTCCGTATCCAGACGGGTTTTGCGCTGTTGGGCTTTTTGATCCAGCTTTTGGCTGAAGGTGTTTTTCATGTTATCAAGTTGGCTCATACCGTGGTGCTCCAATATAAATGTCAATAACTCGATTCGGGCAAGGGGGGCTTGCCCCCCTTGCATCCCCCCGCTTCAGAACTCCCTTCGGTCGCAGCACTCCCAGAGCTTCGCTCTGGTCGCAGAAACCAGTACTCCCTGCGGTCGCAGTATCAGGGTGCCCCCTTCGCTCCGCTACGGGGTCACTGAGCGGGCGCAACGGAAACCGATGAGGTAGTTCCTAAGCGATGGTACGTTGCTGCCGCGATAGGCAACCCGCAGGAGGTTTCCATGATTGAACCAGGAACCGCCACGCAGAACGCGTTTATCACCAGCGTCCATATTCTCTCGCCCATCTTCTGCATCATACGGATACCCTTCATACAACGATGACACCCACTCCCACACATTCCCGGCCATATCTAGCACGCCATAGGGGCTAACTCCGGCCAGAAAACTGCCAACCGGCGCAGTTTCTTCATAACCATCACAAGAACCAGCATCACTTGCGTTGGCATTTTTACAATTGAATTCATTACCCCACGGATATATCAGCCATTGGTCTCCACGAGCTGCTTTTTCCCACTCAGCTTCGGTAGGCAATCTTCTGCCTGCCCAAGCGCAATATGTGTTCGCATCATACCAGCTCATATGCGTTACTGGATGTTGAGCATATTCAACAGCCAATAAACTGCTCGATCCATTATCCATGCAAGTTCCTGCATTCACACATTGCAAATACATGGCATTGGTCACTTCCGTCTGATCAATCCAGTAGGCATCAAGATCAACCTGATGGCGGGGCTTTTCATCATTTTCAACTATTTCATCATCATCGGCGGAGCCCATCCAGAACTTACCTGCCGGCACGTAGACCATCACCATGCCATCTTTGGGCGATATTTCTGTTGTGTATGCTGGAGTGGGTGTTTCTGCTGGGACAAATACTTCTTCAAGAATAGGTTCCGTTCGCTGATTTTGTAAATACTGCCAGCCCGAAAATAATCCGGCGGCTACTGCCACAATTACCAGCGCAGCTATGCCCGCTTGTATCAATTTAGGAGAAAGTTTTCGTTGCGTTAATGGGATTTTCCTAGGTATTGCAGGTTCTTTCAATGGGGTAGATTGATTGTCTTTTAGGGCGCTTGCAAATTGCCCTGCACTTGCGTAGCGCGCTTGTGGATCACGCGCTAGTGCTTTCATCAATATACTTTTGGCCGCGGCAGGCACGCCTTTGGGCCATTCAACTGGCAGTTCCGGCCCCTTAACCAGATGTCCGGCAATCACTGCTTCTGGTGTATTCCCCTCAAATAAGGTTTTCCCGGTCAGCATTTCGCTGCATACACAGGCCAAAGAATATTGGTCGCTGGCTGCGCTGGCTGTCTGACCGTTCCAAATTTCGGGAGCGATATAGGCAGGCGTTCCCATAACGGCACCTGTATTGGTCGTCATCCCGCTGACATGAAACGCTTTGGCAATCCCAAAATCACCCAGCACGGCGCCATCTTCTTTAGCAATAAGGATATTTTGCGGTTTCACATCACGATGAATAACGCCTTTGCGGTGGGCAAAATCGAGGGCGGCGGCGATCTGCTGGATAATTTCCAAGGCTTCCTCCCAAGAGAGCTTTTTTCGTTTGGCTAATATTTGGGCTAGCGCCGGGCCATCCGCATAACGCATGGCAATGAAATAGCGTCCATCTTGTTCGCCTACATCCCACACCCAGGCGATTTGCGGATGCGTCAACTCTGCCATATTTTTGGCTTCTTGCACGAAACGGCTGAAGGCATCGCTGTCTGCCAGCAACGCTGGTTTGAGTACTTTCAGCGCCACGACGCGGTCTAGAGCCGTGTCCGTGGCTTTGTAAACATCGGCATAGGCACCGCTGCCAATGTGGGTTTCGATTTGATAGCGTCCGAGTTGGTGTAGTTCGGTCATCATTACTCCTGGCTGAAAGCTGTCAGCTATCAGCTTTCAGTTGGGTTCCGCAGGCTTCGCAGAATTTTTTGTCGGGTTCAACTGGCAATTGGCAAGTCGGGCAGAGGCGCTCTGCGGGGGTCAATTTGACGCCCTCGTGGTTAATCTCAACCCGGTCACCTTTTTGGGCACCGGCCGCGATATTATCACCATGAATTTGGTCACCGCCGATTTTGTCGCCGCCAACCATATCGACATGTTCACCTTGAACTTGTGTTACTGGCGCGTGATAGTGATGTTCCTGAGGTTGACTAGTTGGTGTAATTTCTTTTGCTTTTACAATCACATACGCAGTTCTCTTTCCTTGATAGCTCTCGTCCTTATAATCTTGCCAAACCCATTCAACAACCAAAGGAACTGCATCACCAACTTGATTTTCGTATGGCCGCAGAGGAATCTTGGCGAGACGTTCTCCCTTTGCGGCAATATTCTTCAGCCGGACAAATGTGGTTGTTTCATCGACTTCAAAACGTCCACCTAATATTTGAATACATACATCTCTCGCTACGCCGCGGCCAATATTACGCACTGTAAGTTTCAAAAGGTTGAATTTGCCTTCCTGAAAAGTATTTTTTGAAAAATCATCAATGACAATATGAGGTAACGAGCGATAATGAATAATTTTAACCTGACAATCCTGGCATTCTTCATCCATGCCAAGGTCATCATAATACGCTTTCGCTTTCTCATACAGACCAGCAACTTTGTTTTCATCGTCAGTACTAATACGCTCAGCCTGTTGTGCCGCCCGGTGATAGGCATTGGCAGCTTCAAATGACCGCTTTAAGGCTTCCCAAGCCTGGGCTTCTTGCCAGAATCTCCCCAAGCTGCGCGCCACTTCTGCCGTTCGGTTCCAGGCCCATTCGACCGGGGTATCGTTGATCAGCAAATTCAGTGAATGGAGTTCTTTTTCAGCATCGCCTATTTCTTCATATAGTTTGGCCGCTTTGGCATACGCGCCTACGCTTAGCGCCAAATCCGCAACTTCCTGGGGTGTACCCTGCCCTTTTATGGCATCAATATCACTCGGAGTAAAAGCAACTTTGCCCGCCAAACGCAAAATATCTTTGAAATTCCCCACTTGAAGATGTAAATCCAATGCCTTGCGGAACTCGTCTACCTGCTCATACAGCGAAGCCGCCTTTTTTAGTTTTTTGGCCTGCTCATACAGCGGCGCGGCCCCCAATAAGTCGCCCATCTCTTCCAGTATTTCAGCCTGAGCCAGTTGATTTCCGGCCAACTCGAAAAATCGTTCGGCTTCGCTTTTGCGCTCCAAATTGCGCGCCAATTCTCCAGCCAGTTGATACAAACTGGCATGTTCAAGTAAAGCAAAAGCCTTATCATATTCTTTGAATGCCGCATACAATTCTGCTGCTCGACGATAATCCCCTTTCAAAGCCAGTGCGATGGCTTTAGCACGGTCATCATCCGCCGAGGTGTCGGCAGCGGTTGCCGCTACGCGCGTTGCGAAGACATTACCATCATACGTTCCAGCGATCAGGTTTCCAGCGTCAATCAACAGCTCCGTACGAATGGGGTCTTCATCTGTACCAAGCGCGGCTTCCCACAAATATTTGCCTTGCTCGGGGGTATAAGCCAATACCCGGCCATCATCGGTGGCGGCGTAGATGGCGTTTTGTCCCATTGATAGAATACGCGCCCGCGCCGGGAGCGCGGTTTGCCAGATTACCGAGCCATCCTGCGGACGAAGCGCCTGGAGTTGGTAGCGGCCTGCCTCGGGTGTAGATTCATCCCCGCGGACGATCAAATAAAAGGCGTTTCCATCCGCCTGGGGGGGGCAATAAATCCGGCGATAATCCTGCTCCCAAAGACGCGACCCGTTGCGAATATCCACACCGATCAGGTGTTTGCGCTCTTCCAAAAATGCTATCACTGAACCACAGGACGCGGGTGATTGCGCCAACATACCCTTGGTGGAAATTTTCCAAAGCTGTTGCCCGCGCGCAATCGAAAAAGCAATCAAATAACCTTCCCCGTGCATGGGACGCCCATCACTGACTATAACGGTATCGCCAACCACAAATGGGGTCAGCGCCCACCAGGCATCCAATGGCTGCTGCCAAAGCTGCTCGGGCTGCGGGCTGCGGCTCAACGCAAACAAACCTGATTTCGACGTACGCACCAAAATATTATTTTCGGTCATTACCGGAGCCGATAGTTGATGGCTGTCGGCCTGCCACAAGGTTTGAATTTCCCCGCTGAATGCATCCATTGCAACCAGCCGCCCGTTGCCAGCCTGCCCCAGCGGGCGCTCATCGGAGATCGCTGCCAGAAAACGGGTTCCCTCCGCAACCAGCACCCGGATCATGCGCCCGGCTTCCAATGCTGTTTTCCAGCGAACCGCGCCATCAGCAACACTCAATCCAATCAATTCACCATTACGCTGCGGGAAAACAATCACGCCCCCAGCAATCGCTGGTACCGCAAAAACACCGGAACCCGGCCCACCCAGGCCGCCTTTCAGCAACACTGGTCCCCATACTCGCTGGGCAATTTCCTGCGGCAAAGGGCGCTCCCAGTTGCATTGCAGGCAATGGGGCGCATCCAAGATTAAGTGTTCATGTGGGCAAAATATATCGTGTGGCATAGGCAGTCAATCTTTCAGAGCAATCTTGATATTTTTCGAACCCAAGAAAAACAAAGATCCGGTTTCAGAATAGTGGCCTTTATTTCGCTTTGGGCATGTGTAAAAGATACCTTCGTACAAATAATACAGTAAAACTGAACACGAACAGGGATATTATAATAATGCCGGGCAGGGCGACAACTCGCTGCATAATTTTGATCGAGGAAGATGGATACGAACACACAATAACGCGTTCCACAAGGCCGGGAATAATCGGTAAATTCCCACCTATCGAAATTATGATCAGTATAATCAACGCCAGTAAAATAAGATAAACGCCAAATGTAATATGATCGATTAATTTTTCTCTTTTTCCGTCCACTGACGTTACAGAAGGCTTGTGCTGCATTTGCTGAGACGGCAGCCATGCTTCTGCAGCGGCAAATTCATCCAGGCGGGTATGGAGTTGCTGATTTTGTTGCCGTAACTCCTGGACTTCTCTCAATATTTCTTTTCGGCGTTGAGCTTCCTCCAGAAGTTGGTCAATTTTGAGTGTGGAACGTATGGATTTGGCCGCATTCAATGTTGTGAGCGCACCATCAAAGTCCAAAGTATCAATCTGCTTGTGTGCACTCGCCAACAGCATTTCCCACTGCTCGTAGATGAATTCATCCACATGCTCTTCAATCGCCTGAATAAATTGGCCAGCGCTCGTATAGCGATTTTTTGGGTCTTTTTCCAGCGCTTTAAGCAGGTCATTCGCAATAGTGCGGGGCAGCGCTGGATTGATTGTGCAAGGATCAGGCGGTGGTTCATCCACATGTTTCTTTTGGATTTCGAATGTGGTTGTTCCATCAAAGGGAACCTGGCCTACAAATAGCTCATAGGCAACGATCCCCAAAGCATAAATATCAATCGCTGTGCCGGGTTTTTGCCCCTGTATTTGCTCTGGAGCCATGTATTTTTTTGTCCCCAGTGTTACCCCTGATGATGTAATGCTATCTTCCACTAAAGATTTCACCAGCCCGAAATCTGTCAGTACAGGCTGACCATCTTCATCCAGTAAAATATTCGAAGGCTTTACATCCCTGTGCACAATGCCTTTTGAATGGGCATGATCTAAAGCATCTGCAATTGGCTTAAGCAAGTCAACGGCTCGTGCCAGGGATAGTGGCTTTCCGCGTTGTAATAACTCACTCAACGGTCCTCCACTAAGATACCCCATAACTAAATAATAGCGCCCTTCATTCTCGCCAACTTCAATCACGGTAGCAATATTGGGATGCCGCAATGAGGCCGCCATGCGCGCCTCACGCCGGAACCGCTCCACAAAATCAGGGGAAGTAGCCGCATCGCTTTTTAATACCTTGATGGCAACCTCCCGCTCCAACATGGGATCACGCCCGCGGTATACAATCCCAAAACCGCCTTCACCTATTTTCTCAAGGACCTCGTATTTGCCGATGTTCAGCAGAGGTGTTTTTCCGCTCATATGCCAATCTCCTGGTGCTGTAACAAATGCTGAATGCGATTATTGATAAACGGATGCGTACTGCCCCATTCGGCAAAAGCTGCCGCGCTGGCGGTATCTTGTTTGGCCTGCTCGAGAAATGCATCGACATTCATATGAATATCGGATAGCCCCGATGAGAGTTTGAGCAACGCCGTGACAACCGGTTTTGGATTCCCGCCCGATGCGAGCAGGGCAATGGCGTCAGCCGAATATTCACAGGAACGGCTCCATTTGTAGAACAACCAGCGGATCGGGGTGGCTCCCGCCATCAGGCTGATCAGCCGGGCGTGACCATAATAAATATGCCCCAACTCGTGGCCAATAACGGCCTGGAGTTCGTCGTCAGCGAGGTTGGCGACAAGACCGGATGTAACCACAATCGAATACGGTTCTTCGTAACCAAAAGCGAAGGCATTCATATTGGCCTCCTGGGTGACGAACATTTGCACCTTCACCGGGGGCAGATGAGACAAGGCACGCTGCAATGCCTGATAAAGATGAGGTAGTTGCTGTTCAGTAACCTGCACTGAATTGCTCAAGGCTCGGGCGCGCATCATCGCCGAGGAGATATAGCCAACCCCAAAGAGCAGGGCACCCAACAACCCGCCGAGGTAGCCCGACAGCGCCAGCAACAACATCATCACTACAAAGCCAAACGCAAGATCACTACTCTCTTTGGGGTACCGGTATCCATCCAGGTGGGCGACAGCATCGGCGCCTTTGCCGCTGATGGCGTTGCGATGTTCAGTGACCAACGCCAAGGGGCTAATGGCGACAAAGATCAGGGAGCACAAGCCCATGAACACCAGATCATCCAGTAAACCCACGCCGGGCAGCAAATCGCCGGGCGTAGGAATACTGGCATACGCCAGCGGCAAGCCCAGTAAAAAGATTTTCAGCCAAATGCTGGCACGCTTGTCACGCGACAAGCGCCAGGTCAGTCGAAAGTGGTTGAAGAATTTGAGTAGCATGTTGTTCTCCAGTGATTAGCTGCCAGCCATCAGCCGTCAGCCACAAGACGAGAAAATTGAGTGGTTTAGCTGCAACATCCACCTTCTGGCTGCCGCTGCCATCACCCTCCCCTGAATTTGGGGGAGGGCCGGGGAGGGGGCATTCGTTCATTCGTTGACACCTTATTTCCCAAAAAATCGATTCCGGCAGGGGGGACACCCCCCTGCACCCCCCCGGATTCAGAATTCCAGAACACCAGCATCCAGAAAGCCAGAATCAGGGTGAGCGGGCGCAACGGAAACCGAAGTCGTAGTTCCTAAAGGATGGTACGAGGCTGATGCGATAGGCAACCCGCAGGAAGTTTCCAAAATTGCTCCAGGAACCGCCACGCAGAACAAAAAAGTTACCAGCTTCATGTTTTGACTCCGTC
>JABGRQ010000057.1:25353-33465 GCA_018648225.1 Chloroflexota bacterium | reverse complement strand
TTGTCGCCGCCCTCGGTGGCCCAAATGTGGGCGATGGCAGATGGGGATGCTGCTATAGGCGCTGTCGGAGTTGCCCGGACTGCGGCGCAGGCAAAAGCTGCCGAAACGATAATGATAATAAAGTGAGCAAGTTTTTTCATGGCATTTTCTCAATTTTTGCAACCAATCCCCCGAAAACTATAACTGAATTATTTACCGCACACCTGTGACTAGCGGTTCACAATTGGAACGCGAACGCCGCGAATAGGCGAATACCATAAATGTTTCTTGGTTTCCATTCGCTCATTCGTGTAATTCGTGTTCTAATTTATAGACTATGCTGGTGGATAAAGCGCGTTTTTGTTGGGATCATCTGGCATGTAAAGTACATAAACACGATTGCCTACGGCCTGCGTTTTGGGGGCGTGCTGCCAGGTGATGGCTTTACCTTCATAGGGTCGGCCGCGTGCGTCATCGAAAATATAGATGATTGCCCAGGGGTAACGGCCATTGACACTCATGCTGTAATCCTGTTGGATTTCGATGACCTCGCCAACAGTTGCCTGCCCATGTTCGTAAGGGCGGATTTTGTCCAGCCCTTGTTGCATGCCAGCATAGAGCATCCCGCCACCGAGCAGAGTGAAAATACCCCCCACCCCGCCGCCAATGACGATGAACAGCCACATGCCGGGGATGGCGAACCCCAGGATGGTGAAGATCAACCCGATCGGGAATCCGATAATTAGAAATATGCCGCCAATCAGCGTAAACGGCGCATTTTTAAACAGCATTCGGCGTTTATAGCCTGCGGGCAGTTTGCGCGGCGGGGTGGGGGGCGCCGCGCCGGGATCATTGCCGACGGGCGGGGTCAGCGGACCACCGCATTTGCGGCAGTCGAGGTCAGTTTGGGGGATGCGTTGCCCGCACCAGGGGCAATTAGTAAATTCCATAAATGAAGTTTATCATATTCTCATACCTGTTTATATTGACCAATAACTCAGAATCAGATTGATTAGAAAGCCGGAAAATCCGCCCCAGAGCCAGAGTTTAGCCGCGCCGGGGGGCTTCTCTGCGCCGTGCTTTTTTTCTTTGCTCGGATTTATTGTTCCCATGGGCAAGCAACCGGCGATTGTATATTGGGGGCTTCCTGGCTGAGGCATATGAACTCCAACCGCGTGGATACGTGATCGCGATTATCGGGGCTGGGGTTGGTATCGATTTCATTTTGGAAGGTATAGTTTCCCGGCGCGGTACGGAAGGTGTCGTTCATTTCAAACGACAGGTCGAGTGGATCGCCGCTGAGTGCCACCGCCCAACCATAGAGCAGGAAATTCGTCTCCCAGTCAAAGCCGGCCTGCATGCAACTACCCTGTGTGAGTTCGGTTGCGTTGGCCGACAGGATGAGTTCGGTCAGGCCATTTTCGCGCGTGCCCATCACCTGAAAATCAAACTCCGGCCCCTCGATAGTAGCGGCACATTCGGGGTTGGTTACGGTGGGATCAATGCTAATCTCGGTGTATTTCCCGCCGCGGTCAGCGAAATCGTTGAGGTTAATGCCATATTGATCCGTCACAGCGGTGTGGTTTGTAATGACCCAGCGATCTTGTCCATCGGGGATAATTAGCACAGGCGTTGATGCAATTGCTTTCATATGCATATCCCACCAAATGCGGATCCCCATTGTGCAGTCGGGTGTAAACCAGGGATCAATACCGCAGTCTCCGCTGCCGGGTGTTCGGTCGAGGCTGATTTCGGCATAAACGAAACCAATGACGGGCTCAGCCTGAGCGTCTGTGGATATTTCGGGTATCTCAGTCTGGTTAGCTTCTTGATCTTCGGCTGTGCTGTCAGCATTCCCAGCAGGATCGATGTTGACTGTGCAGTCATCCGGGCAATTTTGTGCGTTCTCTGGCCCGTCGCAGACATCATCGCCGCAGCGCTTTTCGCTATTGGGAGCGGGTTCGCTACTGTCGCTGATGGCCCCGCCGAACGAACATGCCAGACTCAGAATTATCAGGGATGCAAGCATGAGAAAGATGCGTTTCATGGGAGTTTCTCCTATTTGTGTTATTGCATCAAGGGGTATTTAGATCGGGAACGATGATATATGATAGTGTTTCTCGGGGAATATCTACAAAATAAGTTGGCCCGGCAGGTTGGCGTTCGACAGTGTTATTTTCAATCGCATTTAGATGGATGGGGTTGGCAAAGCCTTGCATGAACCAGGTCGTCAGAATGGGGTATGCTGCAGGATCGCTGAAGTCGCCAGGGCTGCCCTCGCATTGCACCACGCCACCGATGACCGCTTGCGGGACGGTGACGAGTTGGTAAACCAGTTCATCAGCGGGTTGGCCGCCCTCTTGAATGCCGTTTAGATTGAGTGATGTTTCAAGTTCAAAGGATACCGGCTCGAAGGCGCTCTCATTTAACTCCCACACGCAGGGCGAGCTATCGAAATACAGGTCTTTGAATTCGGTCAGCACAATCGTGTTGCGCTGTTGGAGCGCTTCGCCACCAGCCAGCGGGAACCAGAGTTCAATTTGATAATCGCCGCTGTATTCAAAGGCGATACCCGTAAAATCGCCCATCAGGGCCGTGTTCAGGGTAGTGATAATCGTCCCGCCAAAGGATACATAGCGGTAGCCATTCTCTGGTTGGGCTTCTTCGCTAGATTCTGTGGAGGTCGATTGTTCTTCGGGGGTGGTATCCGTTTCGTTATCGGTATCCACCCCGCCTGCAATCACGCCCGCCGCCGGGCAGTCCGCCGGACATTTGGCGGTGTTCTCCGGCCCATCACAGACTCCATCTCCGCAGCGATTTTCGGATTGGGCCGCGGGCTGCGCCTCCGGCTCATTTCCTGAGAAGCTGCAAGCCATGCTGACCAGCATAAGCACAACAAGGATTGCGAATAAGCGTTTCATGGTGATCCTCCTGAGATTGATGTGTTATTAGCAGTATAGCGAGAACTTGTTATGGACATATAGGCAAATTATTTAGATATTGTTTAGTTTTTCACGATTGAATTATACTCAATCATGGGAATGACAGTGTCTATTTTTCGGAGAATGCACCTGTTACGACAGTAAGTATCAAGAATATGCTACAGACAACGCCATAGCGAATGAGCTAAAATAATTAGCAAATCGTAGATACGGCTCGTTGGCATATGTCGTATAAAATGAACATTTCGCTAAAAAGGAAAAAATGGCATGAAAACACCGAAGTTGCTTGGAAGTCTGGTTGTTGTGTTGGTAATTGCGCTGGTGGGCGCGAGCAGTGTATTGGCCGATGCGCCTGCTCCGCCGGAAGGTGAAGGGAATGTCGGCTCGTTCTTCTTCACCGGGTTTGGCTCTGGCGGCAGCACGGAATACTGTTTCGATCTGCCTACCGGTTGGGCGAGTCCCTGGGTACGTTTCTGGCACACCGCAGACCAGGAGTGGGTAGACCTGGCGACCGAATTCAAGACGGTCGATGGCGTTAAGAAAGCCTGCGCAGTCATTCCCGCCAATGGCTGGATTGCATTGCAAGGGAAGCAAACCACCGACAAGGTAGACCCGGAAAGCCCGCTAACCGAGTGTGAGCGCAAGGGCAATTGCCCGGTGGTTATGAATCATGAAGCTTAAGCTACGTTTATCAAGGAGATGATTAGTATGAATCCGCCCAAATTGATGGCAAGTTTTGTGCTTGTTCTGATGATCGCCCTCCTAAGTATAACAGGTGTTCTTGCCGATGCACCCGCTCCGCCGGAAGGTGAAGGGAATGTCGGCTCGTTCTTCTTCACCGGGTTTGGCTCTGGCGGCAGCACGGAATACTGTTTCGATCTGCCTACCGGTTGGGCGAGTCCCTGGGTACGTTTCTGGCACA
The DNA here is from genome assembly GCA_018648225.1 of Chloroflexota bacterium. Classification (NCBI taxonomy): domain Bacteria; kingdom Bacillati; phylum Chloroflexota; species Chloroflexota bacterium. The sequence continues at coordinate 29,622 of JABGRQ010000057.1, read as the reverse complement.
CCGCAGACCAGGAGTGGGTAGACTTGGCGACAGAATTCAAGACGGTTGATGGCGTCAAGAAAGCCTGCGCTGATATTCCCGCCAATGGCTGGATTGCATTGCAAGGGAAACAAACTACTGGTCTGGTGGACCCGGAAAGCCCGCTAACCGAGTGTGAACGCAAAGGTGTTTGTCACGTACGTATGATCGTTAATTAAGGTTCGACAGAAGGTTAAAGGCTGTTAAATGTGGTAGCAACCACATTTAACAGCCTTTTTGATTTAACCCGATGTTAGAATAGATAGCGCCGATTGATATTGAGAACCAGGAGATGGCACTTGAAACTTTTCGATGAGATTTTGGCAACGACCTTGGATGGGGAAGTGGTAGACGTTCGCGTGGGGATGAACTGGACGGCGGTAGTGGTTGATGTAGGCGGGACGCGTCGTTGTGGATTGGCGGCCACCCTGAGCGGATTCCACGAACATTCCGGCGAGCCGCAAATTCTCCAGGCGGGAACACTGGTCGGGCGTTCGACCTCGGAGTTGGTTGCCGATCTATATACGCCGGATTCGCCCCAGATGAGTCTGGCGATGGCAACCCTGAATGCCCTTTTGCCGCCCCCGCTGATTGTGCAAGAACAGAACGCCATGTCATTGATCGCCTCACGCGGACAGGGCAAGCACGTTGCTCTGGTCGGCCATTTTCCCTTTGTGAAAGTGCTGCGCTCTCAGGTTGGGCATCTCTCGGTGATCGATCAACATCCCCTCGAAGGCGATTATCCCGCCAATGCCGCCCCCGATATTTTGCCCCAGGCCGATTTTATCGCCATAACCGGCATGGTGCTGATGAATGGCACCTTCGAGAGCCTGATGGCCCTGCGCCCGCCGGATACCGAAGTGATGCTGCTGGGTCCGAGTACGCCGCTCAGCCCGGTCTTATTTGATTATGGAGTCAGTGTTTTAGCAGGAGCTTTAATTGAGAATATTGATACGGTGCTGCAAACAGTCGGGCAGGGGGGCAATTTCAGGCAGGTACACCGCGCTGGTGTGCGCCTGATAACCTGTCGAAAATAGAAATGGCGTGCGTAGCACGCCATTTCTATTTTCGACGATCAGCTTGTCAGAACGGGTTCAATTTGTTCCAGCGCCCAATCAATATCGTCTTTTTGAATCACCAGCGGAGGGGCAAAGCGAATGACATGGTCGTGGGTTTCCTTGCACAGCAAACCGCGTTGTTGCAAAGCTTCGCAGAAACGCCGCGCTCCGCCAGCTTCAGGGTGTAATTCCAGGCCAATTAGCAATCCCTTGCCGCGCACATCTTTGATATAGGGGCTGTCAATTTCACCCAGGCTGCTCATCAGATAATTTCCCATCTTGGCGGCGTTCTCGATCATGCCTTCTTCAACAAGCACTTTCAAGGCCACGCGCGCCACCGCCGCGCCTAGCGGATTTCCGCCGAAGGTACTGCCATGATCCCCAGGCTGGAACGTCCCCAGCACCTCTTTATTCGAGAGCACCGCCGAAACCGGGTAAAACCCACCCGAAAGCGCTTTCCCGATCAACGTTAAATCGGCTTCTACGCCGTCGTGTTCTTCGGCCAGCATTTTACCCGTGCGCCCCAGCCCGGTTTGAATCTCATCAGTAATCATGGCGATATTCTGTTCTGTGCAGATGCGGCGCACTTCGCGCAGGTATCCCTCGGGGGGGACGATGATCCCGGCTTCGCCCTGGATGGGTTCGACCAAAAAAGCGACGGTATTGGGCGTGATGGCGGCTTCCAGCGCCTGGGCATTGCCAAAAGGGATGATCCTGAAACCCGGGGTGAAAGGCCCGAAGCCGTCGCGATATTGTGCCTCGGTGCTGAAGCCCACAATCGTCACCGTTCTCCCATGGAAGTTGTTCTCGCAGACGATAATTTCGGCTTGTCCTTCAGGGATGCCTTTTTCATAATAGCCCCATTTGCGCGCTGCCTTGATCGCCGATTCAACTGCCTCAGCGCCGCTGTTCATTGGCAGCACCATGGTTGAGTTGGTCAGATCGCAGAGTTCCTGATAGAACAGGCCCAATTGATCGTTACGGAAAGCGCGCGAGGTCAGGGTTAATTTGTCGATTTGGTCTTTCATCGCCGCGGCGATGCGCGGATGGCAGTGCCCCTGATTGACAGCCGAGTACGCCGACAGAAAGTCGATATACTTTTTTCCATCCACATCCCAAACCCAGATGCCCTCACCGCGGTTGATGACGACATCGAGGGGCTTGTAATTGGTGGCGCCATACTGTTTTTCGAGTTGAATCAGGTTGTCGCTGGTATGCATCTATGCCTCTGCCTTTTTTAGGGTTTTAATGGCGCTGTCAATTGAGCGCCGGTCTTTTGCACTGATGGATGGATCGTTTTGCCATGCTTCGAAACGAGGCAGCAACGTTGTGAACTCCGGCAAGAACTGTTTGGTCATGCTGCGGATACAATCGCATAATACCCAGGTGGCCGCCGAATTTTCGGGCGGAACGTGGCGAGCGAGAAATTCGCGCACCGGGGCGATTTCGCCTCTGGCAGAAATGCGAATTGCAAAACTGACTGCCCGTTTAACATCCAGCTCATCATCATATAGCAATCGCTCACTCAGATTTAGGCATACAAGCGTATATTCGGGTCGTTTCATGGGTAAACGCCCAATGGTAGTGATGGCTGCCCGCCGTACCCAAAGATTATCATCTTCCAGCCAAGCCTCCAGCGCGTGCAGCCATTTTTCCGGTTGCTTGCGTATGATCGGCTCCAGAGCGTCCATTGCCAATCGATCTGCATCTTCCCAGGTGATACATGTTTGGCATAGTTGGTATATTTCCGGGATGATTTTTTCGGGGGCGGTTAATTCCATCGCCCCCAAGGGAATTACTGCAACAACCCGACCTTCGCGCCCAAATTCATTCCAAAGCAATTGTATGAGCGGCAAAAATTCATTCACTCGTGTTCGGGCGACTTTGCTGATCGCTTTGCCGATTGCCTTGAGCTTGGGTACTGGAATCCCCACCGTTTCCTGTTGTTCTCGGAGTTCGGCTTTGATTCCGTTGATATTTGCGGGTTCAAATTGAAGCCAAAGCTGGCGTAATCGATTGGCAGTTACCCTCGCTTGCGTCGGATTGTATTGTTGGAGAACGGTTTGGAGGTACTCACTTTGCTTTGCGTCCATTGGGGACCCCGATTCTTGGATTAGCGCCGTCGACTTCCCATACCGGTGATCAGCGATGCCCAATACAGTAATTGCATGATGGCTGTGAATAGCGCAGCAATATAGGTCAGCGCAGCGGCATTCAGCACGGTGTTGACGCCGCGTTGTTCTTCCTCGGTGCGGATCAACCCCGAGGTGGTCAGCATGGCCTTGGCTCGGGCCGATGCATTTAGCTCCACCGGCAGCGTTACCAGCGCGAACAGCGCTCCGCCCGAGAAGACAATCACGCCCAGCCAGGCTAGATTGACCATCTGCAAGAAAAGCCCCAGCATAATCAAAATCCAGCCCAGATACGAGCCAATATTGACCGCCGGAACGATCATCGCCCGCAAGCGCAGGGGGAAATATTCATCCTGATCTTGCATGGCGTGGCCGAGTTCGTGGGCGGCAATTGCCAGCGAGGCGACGGAGTTGCCGCCGTACACGCCCTCGGAAAGCCGCAATACTTTGCTGCGCGGATCGTAGTGATCGGTGAGTTTACCGCGTATGCCCTCGATTTTTACATTATATAGCCCGGCGGAACGCGTTAGGCGAGCCGCAGCGTCTGCCCCGCTCAGTCCGCTACTAGCCTGCACGCGCCCCCATTTTTTATAGGACGAATTCACATAGAGTTGCGCCAGCATCGTTAGGATGAAAGCGGGCGCCATAAAAAGTAAGTAGGTTGAGTTGTAGAACATTGTTTTTCCTCGGTTGAAGATTACAGGTTGAAGGTTGAAAGTTCTGCCATGATTGAATTTTCAACGTTCAACATACAAAAATTACTTCCCAATTAATTCGATCAACACTTCTACGGCTTTATCCAATTGCGGGTCGCGCCCATCCTGGATTTCTTCGGCGCTGAGGATCACAATTTGATCTTCGGGCAAGCCAAAGGATTCGATATCGAAACCGGCATCAATCGCAGCTTGCGAGACCATTGCCAGGGGGTAATCGGGTTCCAAGCCGATCTCATGGATCAGGCGTTCTTCGGGGGTCAGCCAGCGCGCAATCGTCACGCGCACCGCGCCCTGATCGTTGCTCAGGGGCACCCAGTTTTGCACGGAACCTTTGCCAAAGGTGGT
>JABGRQ010000057.1:22823-25253 GCA_018648225.1 Chloroflexota bacterium | reverse complement strand
GTTAGCAGATGAATGTAGGCGATGTCATTATCCAACATGCGATATTCCACGCTGGGGATAGTGATCTGAGCGCGGGTGATTTCTACGTCAAACGGCTCTTCGACGCCGTCACGGCGAATGGTAAGCACAACTTTCGAGTCAGCCGGGCCGAGGATGCGGCGGATCACCAGATTGCCATCAATGCCGGTCATATCGTCGCCATCCACCGCAATCACAGCATCGCCAGGCAGCAGTCCGGCGGCTTCGGCGGGTGAACCCGACATCGGGCTAACAATTGTCAGAAATTCGCCATTGGGGTCTACCCATGCGCCAATGCCTTCATAGGTGCCATCCAGCGGAATATTGGCTTGCATAAATTGATCGGGATTCATGTAGGAGGTATGCTGGTCGCCCAGCGCTTCCAGCATGCCGCTGATCGCGCCTTGCATCAACGCCTGGTCGTCGGGCTGGTGGGCATAGGCCCAGGCCTCCCAAAAGGGTGTGAACGTTTCTTGTAATTCAACGGGGGTGCCGGACTGGTCGCCGCTGGGGCCGCTGATGGCTTCGTAAGTGGTGTTGGTGGCGTCTTCAAACGTTGCCATCATGCCCTGGATAGCGCCATTCATCAGGGCTTCGTCATCCACCGGCTGATCGACAAATTGTTCATGGACAATATTCCAGGCCTCCCAGAAAGGCGCGAAAAGCTCATCCAGTTGATCGGCCGGAATCTGTATGGGAGCTTCGGCTACGTTGGGGTGTCCGGTAGGGAGTCCGCTATTATCATTTGATTGAGCTACGCTGGTCGACGCGGCCTCGCTGCCAAATTGGGGCAAGAGCGGCGCAACCGCCTGGCAGGCCAGTGTGGCGGAGGCCAGCAAGATTAGAACCAGTGTGATACCAATAAGTTGTTTTTTGTTAAGTTTCATAGATATTCTCCTTCAGAGTGAGATGCACTTTATAAAGTGCGTCCCACTTTTTATCTTCATAGCGTATCACAGATATATTAGCGCAAGATAAATTCGCGCAGATAGACCGCCCAGCTTTGCGGATCGCTGACTTGCTCTGTATAGTGCAAAATGGCCTCCCCGTCCAGGGGATAGAGCGGGTGACAAGATGTGGGCGCCGCGCCGCGTGGCGTGTGGACGACTGCATCCACCAGTGGCGCGACAAGATCGGCTTGTGTCAATTCGGGCTGGATTTCTTCGGCGGTGACGATCACCGTTTTAGCAGTCAGGGCCAGTTCTTCGTCGATACCTTTATTCTTGCCAATTTGGGCGTTGCCGTGTGGGTCTGCGGCCAGCGCATGGATTACGGCTATATCGGGTTGGAGGGCAGGGAAGGCGATATATTCTTCCCCGGTATAAGGCGAAGTGACGGTGTGGACATCCGGACGCAGTTTGGGCAGGTCGGTGCCCAACCAGCCGCGCCCCGGCATAAAGCTGATTCCTGCCATCTGGGCGCGCAGCCCAAAGGCCAGGCTGGCTTCGGTTTCCTCGATGATTTCCAGTTCCCCGCGGCTGGCGTGGTACGAAAACATTGGCGCCAGCCCAAAGATTTCCAGCCCGAAATAGCAGGTGCGGGTTTGCTTTATCATCCCCGCACCGACAAGCAGATCGCTCTCGATCCCCGCGGTGAATGCCAAAAGTGTCAGGTCGCGCGGCCGGTTTTCTCGCCGCAGCAACGCCTTCACGAAAGCCATCGGGCGGCGATAGAGCGTCATTCCGCCCAGGGCGAGAACATCCCCATCGTTGACGAGTTCAGCAGCTTGTTCGAGCGAAATTTGTTTATCCATAGATGAGTCGTTTCGTGTGCGCAAAGCCTTGTTTTCTATGCGGCATCGCACCTTTGCGCCCTTGCGTTACAGTTTTAGCGCCACAGTTCAGGAACGCCATCCCGTAATTGGTGGATATTTTCAATGTGGCAGTCAAAATTGTGAGACGCACCATTTGCGCCCACCAGCACCGTGAAAAAACCCATCTCGTGGGCCGTTGTCAAATTCGAAGTTGAATCTTCGAACAGCGCGCATGTGCGTGGATCAGGCGCGCCCGCCAGTTGCAGCGCGGTTTGATACGCTTCGGTCATCGGTTTGCAGTAGGGTTCCAGCATATATACATCTACAATACCCTCGAAGCAATCCGCGATGTTCATTTTTGCCAGCACCCTTTGAGCGTGGTCGATATCTGAATTAGTGAAGACCCACCGCGAGCCTGGAATGCTCAACAGCATTTGACGCAGTTCTGGCTCGGGGCGTAGATACTCATCCAGCGGCAGGTCATGCACAAAGCCAAGATATTCGCGCGGCTCCACGGCATAGTTTGCCATCAGACCGCGCAGCGTGGTGCCGTAATTTTTGTAATAACTCTGTCGCAGCGCGGGTATTTCTGCCGCAGAAAACCCCATACGCTCGTGCATATACAAATCAATTCGGCGGCGAATCTCAGCCCACATGCC
>JABGRQ010000057.1:4670-22723 GCA_018648225.1 Chloroflexota bacterium | reverse complement strand
CATGACCATCAAAATCTTGCCCGATGAAGTTGCCTCACAAATTGCTGCCGGAGAAGTTATCGAACGTCCGGCCTCGGTGGTAAAAGAACTGCTCGAAAACGCCATTGATGCCCAGGCGAGCTATATTTCTGTGACCGTGGAAGATGCCGGAAAACGGCTGACTGAAGTTGCCGATGATGGACACGGGATCGCCTCTGGCGAATTAGAACTCTCTGTACGGCGTCATGCCACCAGTAAGCTGACTTCTGCAGATGATTTATTTCGCATCGCCACGCTTGGGTTCCGCGGGGAAGCGCTGGCATCGATTGGTTCGGTCTCGCGCACGAGTATTACCTCACGCCGCCGCGATGATGATTTGGGCACGCGTTTGCAAGTCGATGGCGGCATTAGCAGCGCGCCCCAGCCGACCGGCGCGCCAGCCGGAACGGTTGTGCGCGTCGAAGACTTATTCTACAATGTTCCGGCGCGGCTCAAATTTCTCAAGAGCGACCGCACCGAACGCCGCCATATTCAAACCCTGGTCACGCATTATGCATTGGCGTACCCCCAGGTGCGTTTTCAACTGCGTATGGAGGGGCGCGGCGCGTTGCAAACCAGCGGCAACGGCGAGCGCCGCGAAGTTCTCGCCGCGCTCTATGGGGCCGATATTGCCCGTCAAATGATCGCGGTGCTGGCTCAAGCCGATTCGGTTTCAGTGACCGGTTTCACCAGCCCAACTTCGGTGACGCGCTCCAATCGCAGCCAGATATTATTCTTTGTCAACGGTCGCCCGGTGCATGATATTGCCCTTACAACCGCGTTGGTGCGCGCCTATCACACGATGCTTATGGTCGGGCGTTACCCCCACGCGGTTATTTTTATTGCCATGTCGCCTGAGAACGTGGATGTGAATGTGCATCCCACCAAAGCCGAAGTTCGCTTTCGCCAGCGCGATGAAATATTCAGGATTGTGGGGAATGCCGTCCACGCGGCCTTGCAAGCGCACACGCCGGTGCCTGAAATTGATCAATTGAGCGAGCGCATGCGCTGGAGCAGCGGGACTCCCTTTGGGGTTGATTCAGCGGCCCGCGGCACTGACCCGGCTTGGGGCTGGGCGACCGATGAACGACGACCGATGAGTGGGGATTCTCAACCCTCAATCAAAGCCCAGCCCGAACTCCCCGAAGTACATACACCCCTCCTGCGCCTCATCGGGCAAGTGGCCGCCACCTATCTGATTGCCGAAGGCCCAGATGGTCTCTACCTGATCGACCAACACGCCGCCCACGAACGCGTACTTTTTGAGCGTTTTATGGCGCAGCGCGGCGGCGCGATTCCCTCTCAGGCTTTGCTGGAACCCGCGACTATAGAACTACCCTATGCCGCGGCCAATCTGCTCGAAGAGCAATTGCCAGTGTTATCGAAGCTCGGTTTTGATGTTGAACCCTTTGGGCGCGAGTCGTTTTTAGTGCGCGCCATTCCGGCAATCCTCAGCGGGCTGAATCCTGCCGCGGCGTTGCGCGTGTTGGTAGAAGATTTTGAAGAAGATGAAACCCCACTGGCCCAGGAAATTGAAGCCAAGATCATTGCCCGTGTGTGCAAACGGGCGGCAGTGAAAGGTGGACAAGTACTCTCACACCAGGAACAAATTGCATTGCTGCGAGACCTGGAAGCCAGTCAGTCGCCGCGTACCTGTCCGCATGGGCGCCCAACCATGATCCATCTTTCCGTCGATGCGCTGGAGCGTCAATTTGGACGGAGAGGCGCGCGGTAGCAAATCCTTGAGTTTTGTTAAATGCCAGAGGTGGGTAAAAAAATCTTGAATGTTGAGCCTTGCCCGGATTCGCTCTCGACGGCAATATTTCCCCCATGACTTTCAACAATTCGCTTGACAATTGACAGCCCCAATCCGGTGCCCTGGGCGTGTTTCTCAGAGCCAGGTACGCGGAAAAATTTTCCAAAGAGTTGCTGGATATATTTTTCCGGGATGCCGATTCCGGTATCGCTAACCAGAATGTGTACGCCACCGGGAGTGGATTCTGCTTTGAGTAATACGCGCCCTCCTGGATGGTTGTATTTGATCGCGTTGCTGAGCAGGTTGACCAATGCCTGATGAAGCTTGTCACGATCCCCGGAAATTGGGGTCAAGCCAGCTTCTATCTCGAGTTCAAATTGAAGTTCTTTTCGTTGTGCCAGGCTTTCTGTTAGATCGGCCACGCTTTGAAGAAGGGTATGTACTTCAAATTGCCCCATATTTAGTTGATTGCGCCCCGATTCAAGGCGCGCGATATTCAAAAAGTCAGACGACATATTGGCAAGCCTAATGGCTTCATTTTCAATGCTCTCAGAAATTTCAGCACGTCGTTCATCGGTAACTTTGGGGTGTGTGAGTAAATGTGTGGCTGTGCGCAGTGACGCCAACGGGGTGCGTAGTTCGTGTACAAATTCGGCGATTAAATCGTATTGCTGGAATAAGCGCGAATTTTCAATGGCGATAGCAGCATGTGATCCGAGCGCCATCAGGGATTCTTGATCTTCGGCAGTAAATTCCCCGCCTTGTTTGTTGATGGCTTCGAGTACGCCGCTGACTTTATCTTTGGCAATCAGGGGTACCCCCAACAAAGATTGGGTTGTCAGACCGATTGCCTGGCTAACTTTCACAAAATGGCGCTCATCGTTTTGGGCATCATTAATGATGATTGGGCGACGATTCTTTACAATCCATCCGGCGATACTGCTTTCAACAGGCACTTCCAGCCCGCGCATTTTTGGATCGAAATTGGTAGCCACCTGAAAGTTGAGTTGCGCCATGCGCTCATCATACAATAAAATTGATGCGGCTTCGGCACCGGTAAGCTCTACTGCCGCGCGGATAATACGTTTGAGTAAAATGTCGAGGTCCAGCGTTGACGTCAGATCGCGTGAAATCGAGATGATTTTTTGAAAGCGTTCAAAATCGTGGGTGGAAGATATCTTAGACATTAATGTAATTGCGCCGCGATCGCCGGGATGATTTCGGCAATATCGCCATTCAGTAATACCGTAGCGCGTTCGTCAATATAGGTCGCGCTTTTGTTTATGATAACGAGTTTGGCGCCGTTTTCAACCGCTTTCATGGGCAAACCAGCAACCGGCATCACCAGCAGCGAAGAACCAGCCACAATCATCACTTCACAATTTTCAGTGGCTTTGCGAGCTTGCAGCCAAATTTTTGCCGGGAGTTGTTCTTCAAATAATACCGTATCGGGCTTGAGAATCCGATTGCATTCCGGGCAACGGGGAATTATACCCTGGTGAATGTATTGGTCGATATAGCCTTGCGAAGAAATTTTTTGATAACAGCCGATGCAAGAAAGCGTATTGAGCGTGCCGTGAACCTCCAGCACATGCTGTGATCCGGCACGCTGATGCAACCCATCGATGTTTTGCGTAATGATGGTATGCAAGCAATCTGTTTTTTCTAATTCTGCCAGGGCAATATGGGCGTCATTGGGCTGCGCGTTCAGCATATGGCTGGCTAATGGGCGCAACCACTCGAAGAATCGTTCTGGGTGATGTCGGAATGCGGTCAGGGAGGCGACTTCCATCGGCAAAAAGCGGGCCCAAAGCCCGCTTCCTGCCGATCTAAAATCGGGTATACCGGAGGGGGTGGAACTTCCTGCGCCGGTGAGTGCAACGGTATTGCGCGACGAGCGGATGAGGCTGGCAGCTTCGCGAATCGCCGATGTATCTACCCGGGTGGTCATATTCGCGAATGATTATTCAGCTTGCACGAAAGCCGAAGCCAGCTTGGTAAATTGTTCTGCCGTCAGGCTGCTGGGTTGCTGAAGCACCATGGGCGTGTTGATCTCAGAGGCTTTGTAGGCCAAATCGGGCGCCGGGGTAATCACTGAAGAAATCGGGTGTGCCAATTCTTCTTGCGCTGTCGACCAATTCATCTGTAGGTTGGAGCGTGTTCGGTTGACAAGCGCTACATGGATGCGCCCCTTGCCTACATTGAGACTGATCAGATCGGTGATGAGTTGTTTGGTCTGCTGGATGTTGGCAGGAGAAGGCTCCATTGCAATCAGGAATTCATCACAATACTTCAGCACCATTTGTGTCAGTGGGGGCAGGGAAGGGCCTAAATCAAGCAAAACATATTTAGAGATGCTCGGCAGCAAGCGTGCGATAGCTCGATATTGTTCCAGGCGCATGGCATAAACAGCATCGCGCGGGCGTTGTGGCGAAACAAATACATGCACCCCGCTCTGGTGTGCTACCAGTTCGCGCTGAATATCGACAGGCGAAATTGCCTTGGCTTCTTTGCGCAGCAGTTGTACAACGCCATTGGAATTGGAATAGCCCAGCCCGGCGCTAATATCGCTACTGCCCGGCCTGAAATCGGCGATGACCACACTCTCGCGGGTCAATTTTCGCAGCGTAATACCTAAATTGGTGGCCAGTGTCGTCACGCCCAGGCCGCCCTTCGCAGAAAGAATGCCGATCGTAAGTCCGCGCGATTCGGGAGCTTTCCCCATAGCCTGAGCCGTGCGTGCTGCTTTCGAGCGCGCCAGCAATGCCTTCACTTGTGCGAGCAATTCGCGTGGTTGGGTCGGTTTGGTTAAATAAGCGTCGGCGCCCGATTCAAGCCCCTCAATTCGATCGTCTACCTGCGCTTTGGCGGTGAACATGATAATTGGCACATTCGCAGTAATCTCACTGGCGCGTAATTGCTTGGCGACCTCATAGCCGCTCATATCTGGCATCATCACATCGAGTAGAACCAGGTCTGGGCGATCGGCTTGCGCCCGTTTTATGGCGCGTTCTCCGTTATCGGCTGCGCTAATATTGTACCCCTGGCGTTCCAGCATTAACCCTACCAGCCGTAGGGTTTCAACATCATCATCCACAATGAGAACTTTATCGGCCATTTTTTCTCCTCCAGAAAAACCCAATCGCAAATATCGATCGCGTAACACTAGTATACCTGATTTTAATGAATAATTAATAAACTTGCTCTAACACTTTGGTACTGAAAACCTTAAGATTCTGTTTGTACGTTATAATTTTTGCATGTTGTTAGCTGATTTTCAGATCAAACTTAAAGAATACTCCTTGGATTCTCAGGCATTAACCTTGGTGGGGATTTCAGGCGGCGCAGATAGTTTGGTTTTGCTGGATTTATTTTACCGCAGCGAGTTGCCAGTAGCGGCCGCGCATCTGAATCATGGATTGCGCCTCGAGGCGCCGGCGGACGCGCGCCGGGTGGCCTGGGTTGCTGAAACCCTGAAGATCCCTTTTGTCTCCGAGACGATTGACGTAGCCCTCTATGCCCGGCAGAACCGCCTTTCAACTGAAGAAGCCGCCCGCGTGTGTCGCTATAACTTTCTCTTCAAGCGGGCACAGAGCCTCGGGGCGCGGGCAGTGGCGGTTGGGCATCACGCTGATGATCAGGCGGAAACCGTACTAATGCACTTTTTACGCGGCAGTGGACTGGCTGGACTAAAAGGTATGCGGCCCTATTTGCTGCCGAACCCCTGGAGCGATGAAATCCCATTGCTTCGCCCACTATTGGGCGTGCCCCGTGCGGAGATTGTCACGTACTGTACTGAACGTGGTCTGAATCCGATTGAAGATTCCAGCAATCTGGATACATCGTTATTCCGCAACCGCTTGCGCCATGAAACGCTGCCCGACCTTGATGAACTTATCCCCGGTGTGCGCCAACGCCTGGGACAAATGGCCGATATTTTCGCTGCTGACGAAGATATTCTTGCGAATCTGACCATGCAGGCGCGGCGCGAGACGCTTATAGAACAGGGCGCTGGCTTTCTGGCCTTCAATGCGCGCAAGCTTACCGGGCAGCCTATGGGGATTCAACGGCGGTTGATCCGTTGGGCTGCCGGACAGCTAATTGAAGACCTGCGCGATGTAGGATTTGGTGCTGTGGCACGCGCCCTGGCAGTGCTGCATGGTGAGGCGGGTATGGCCGATCTGGTGATGGGGCTGCGCGTTTTTAGTGAAGCCGGGCATTTTTATATGGCAATGGAAAATGCCGAACTCCCATCCAGGCTGTGGCCCCAGCTAGGGCAAGCAGCCGGTGTGATCGATTGCACCGTGCCGGGCGAACTTGTGTTGCCCAAGGGCTGGGTGTTGCGCTGCGAAATCCTTGGTGATGTGGAAAAAGCGCGTGCGCAAGCCATTGAGAACAGCGATCCTTACCGGGTGTGGATCGCTCTTCGCGGGCAGCAACCTGCTCAGGTGCAAATCCGGGGACGCCGCCCCGGGGATCGAATCCAACCCCTGGGTATGGATGGCGCCGCGGTCAAGATTTCCGACTTGATGATAAATGCCAAAGTCCCTCGGCGGGCGCGGGCACGTTGGCCGATTGTGCTGCTGGAGAATAGAATTGCCTGGGTGCCTGGGCTGCATGTGTCGCAGGGATTTAAGATAACCTCAGCGAGCAAACGTATAATTTTTATGGAGTTGTTGTCGCTCAATTGACAGGCGGGATATTCGGGGTAAAATATCTACGCTAAAATTAAATTTAGCGTAGACGTCACATGTTACCCTTGAAAAAAATTTCGGAATATGAAGCCATAAAAATACTTTCAGATGCCCGCCGTCTGGCAATTTTGCGCGCCCTGATGGCGAAGCCCGCTACCCTCACGCATCTCGGAAAGATTTTTGATGTGCATCCGGCTAAGGCGCGCTACCACGTAAAACAGTTGGAAAACGCCGGATTGGTCGCGCTGACGCACACGCAAAAAATAGGCCATTATACAGAGAAGTTTTATCAGGCCACCGCGGCGGCGTTTGCGATTCAGTTGGCAATTCTGCCAGAGCGTGGAGCGCGCCCGGCTGTTCTGGTTGCGGGGAGTGATGATCTGGCTTTGAATTTGCTGGCAGGATTGTTGCGGGATGCTGCCGACGCCCCGGCGATGTTCACGTTGCCGGTGGGCAGCCTGGATGGCCTGATTATGTTGCGCCAGGGGATCTGCCAGTTGGCGGGCTGTCATTTGCTGGACCTGCCCAGCGGGGAGTATAACACCCCGTATGTGCGCCATCTTTTCCCCGGCCAGACGATGCGCGTGGTGACTTTGGCGCGCCGCCAACAGGGATTGCTGGTCGCGCCGGGGAATCCGCTGGGGCTTGAAGGCGTGGAAGATTTGGCGCGCCCCGAAGTACGGTTTATCAATCGGCAACGTGGCTCGGGGACGCGGCTGTGGCTGGATGCGCAGTTAAAAACGCTAGGGATCAACTCTCAGGGAATTCAAGGTTATGAGCGCGTAGCCGATACGCATTTGGGTGTGGCTGACGCAGTGGTCTCTGCTCAGGCCGATGCGGGATTGGCCGTGCTGGCCGCGGCACAGGCGCGCGGGTTGGATTTTATCCCCCTGTTCGATGAACGTTATGACCTGGTTCTGTCTGGAGATGATGCGGATTCGGCGTTGCTGGCGCCTGTGTTTGATGCTATGACGAGTAACGCTTTTCGGAATATAGTCACTGGATTGGCCGGGTATCAGCCTCAAGTTGCCGGTGAAGAAATTATTTTGTGAGTGTGGTTCAGTACATAGGAAATTCCAATGAAAACTCAACATCTATTGAAAATACTTATCCTTATTGGCCTGGTTTTTCCATTGGCAATGACAGCCTGTGGCGAGCCAGCGGTTGATGAACCCCTCGAAGTAGGTTCGCCCAAAAACCCGGAACTGATTCTGGCAACGACAACATCGACGCAAGATTCGGGTCTGCTGGATGTGCTGGTACCCATATTCCAGGAGCAGAGCGGTTACGTTGTCCAGACTGTGGCCGTAGGAACCGGCGCAGCCCTGGCAATGGCTAAAGACGGTAACGCCGATGTGCTGCTGGTTCATGCCCCGTCGTCGGAGAAAGCGTTGATGGAGGCAGGCTTCGGCAAAGAACGCTTCCTGGTGATGCACAACGATTTTGTCATCGTTGGCCCTACAGATGACCCTGCAGGAATTCGAGGTAATATCGTTGCCGCGGATGCTCTTGCCCTGATTGCTGCCTCCGAAGCGATGTTTGTCTCACGCGGCGATGATTCTGGCACGCATAAAAAAGAATTGAACATCTGGGATGCAACGGATTACAATCCCAACGGCGACAAGCCCGCCTGGTATGTTGAATCCGGGCAAGGGATGGGCGCCACGCTGGTGATTGCCTCCGAGAAATTGGCTTATACGCTCACCGATCGGGCAACTTATCTGGCGAACCAGGATAATCTCGATCTGGTGATTCTTGCCGAGGGCGACGCTGTGCTGCTCAACGTTTATCATGTGATAACCGTAAACCCGGATCAATGGCCGGATGTTAACTATGATGGCGCGCTGGCTTTTGCCAATTTTATGGCCAGTGATAAAACTCAGGCCGTTATCAAGGAATTTGGCGTTGAAGCGTATGGTCAGCCGCTATTCTTCCCCGATGCAGACAAGACCGACGCCGAACTGGGGCTGGAGTAAGGCATATCGCTACGGAGATGCAGAGAACACAGTGAGTCTTTGTGTTTACGTGATGAATCTTTGTTATGTATTTTGATACCGAAGTTTTCCAAATCACGGTTCTGTCGCTGAAAATTTCGGCGTTGGCAACGGGCATCAGTTTACTCATCGGATTGCCATTGGGAACCGTGCTGGCGCTGGGGAAGTTTCCGGGGCGATCTTTTTTTCTCAGTATTGTCAATACCGGTATGGGACTACCTCCCGTGGTGGTTGGCCTGATCGTGGCGATGCTGTTGTGGCGGTCCGGGCCGCTGGGTGATTTTAAACTCATCTACACACCCTCAGCGATTATCATCGCGCAAACCGTGATCTCTGCGCCGGTAGTCACCGGGCTGACCGCGGCCGCGCTACAAGCGCTGGATCCGCGCTTGCGGCTGCAACTTTACGGACTTGGCGCTTCGCGCCTGCAAATGATCGGGTCTCTGTGGCGGGAAGCGCGGCTGCCCCTGTTGGCGGCGTTAATGGCGGGCTTCGGTTCGGTGATTTCGGAGGTGGGCGCGTCGATGATGGTAGGGGGCAATATCCGCTATCAAACACGCGTGCTGACCACGGCAATTGTGCTCGAAACCGGCAAAGGAAACTTTGATATTGCGATTGCATTAGGGGTTTTGCTGCTGGCAATCATCTTCCTGGTCAATTGGGCCTTGACATGGATTCAGCAGCGGGGAGCGCGGCGATGACTTCGCCCCTGGTGGAAATCCGCAATTTGCAGGTGGCGCGTGGCGGGCAGCCGGTTTTGCGAATTAATGCCCTGACGATTGAGAAGGGCGCGGTATTGGCGGTGGTTGGTCCCAACGGGGCGGGGAAAAGCTCATTATTGCTCGCGCTCGCCCGATTACTCTCTCCGGAGCGCGGTGAAATCTTTTTCAATGGCAATCCTCCCGCGAGCGAGTCCGATCTCGTCTACCGGCGCAAAGTCGCCCTGGTTTTGCAGGATCCACTTTTATTCGATACATCCGTCTTCGACAACGTAGCCGCCGGTCTGCGCTTCCGCGGTTTGGGGAAGAATAAAATCCGGCCGCGAGTCGAAAAGTGGCTGGCGCGTCTGGGGATTGCTGAACTCAAGCATCGGCGTGCTACCGAACTATCGGGAGGCGAAGCGCAGCGAGTCAGCCTGGCGCGGGCCTTGGCGCTGGAGCCAGAGTTGCTGTTGCTCGACGAGCCTTTTTCGGCGCTCGATCCTCCCACGCGCAAGCGTCTGTTGGATGATCTCTCGGCGCTGCTGGCAGAGACGCAGATTACAACCGTTTTGGTTACGCACGATCTGGATGAGGCTTTATTTTTAGGGGATGGGGTGGCAGTAATTTTGGCGGGCGAATTGCGCCAGCAGGGGACGCCTGAAGCGGTGTTTACTGCGCCTTCGGATTTGGATGTGGCTGCGTTTGTGGGGGTTGAGACGGTGCTGCCGGGGCGGGTGGTTGCAGCGAAAAATGGACAGATTAGTGTCGAAGTGGGTGCGCAGCGCATTGAAGCTGTGGGGCACGCGCAGTTCGATCAGCAGGTGTATGTGTGCTTGCGTCCCGAAGATGTCACGCTTTGGGAACAAGCCGATCTGCCGCCATCGAGCGCGCGCAATGTTATCCGGGGCCATGTCAAACAGATTTTGCCCAGTGGGCCGCTGGTGCGTGTGGTGCTGGATTGCGGATTTATGTTGGTGGCGTTGGTTACGCGTTCGTCGGCACAAACAATGTGCCTGGAACCCGGCGCGAAAGTTACAGCAACATTCAAGGCCAGCGCAGTGCATATTATTTTACGCAGCGATGAGCCCTTGAATGTTGCCAAAATCGATTGAATTTGGGTCTTGTTTTTTTAGGGTGCGGCTGGTTCGGCCAGGCGCATGAGTTTTTGGCTAAGTTCGCGCCATTGAACTTTTGAAACCCCCAGTTTTTGGCGAATTTTATCCGAATCCATGCCGGATTGCATGTCGGTTAGCGCGCAGGTCCAGCGGCACATGCTGAAAGAAAGATGTTTTTCAAGTCCGGCTTCGTTGCTCAAATCTTCGAGCAGATATTCCAGGCGACGCTGCGACCAGGGGAATAACTTCTCGCTCAGGTTGTGCTGGGCCGCATAGCGGCGGTAGATTTCTTCCCAATCCGCGGGCAATTCGATTTTGCGTTCTTTATAGCGGTTTTTCGGGGCAGCATAGCGCACGAACAGCAGTGGTCCATTGGGCGCGTCCCACTGAATATGATTTGGGCTGAGCGTAAGGCATTCGCTTTTTTTGATGCCCGTTGCCAGGAGCAACGTGAGTAAAGCGATATGGCGTGTATCCGGTTTGGCAGCGTGGGCAAACCGTTCCGCTACTGTGATGACGGCCTCAACCTCGTCTGGAGTAAGTACCTCGGGTAGCGGGCTGCGCACCGATTTTTGCACCACCTTTTCTGCCGGATCGACGAAAATAACAGCTCCGCCGTGCAACCAGCGAAAAAATGCTTTGATCGAAGTGATGCGACGCGCCAGTGTTTTTGGACTGCAAGGCACGCCGCGTTCGGTGAGCATCCACTCGAGAAAATTATTTAGATCGCTGGTGGTGACTGAACCCAGTGTGCGATCAGGAGGGAGGTAGGATGCTAGTAATTCTACGTCGCCGATGAAAGCCTTTAGGGTGTGAGGGGAATTCCCCTGGTCTTGCAGGTAAATCTTCCAGCCATTGATGGCGGGGATGAGGGTTGTTTGAGCGGTAATGTGGGCAGTGTTTTGTTCAGTCATGCGAATCTCCTTGTGGAAATTTCGTATAGGCAACTTTCATTGCGTATAGTTTATCGGAGAGTTGCGCGAAAGTCAATGCGTGAATTTGTGTGGGCTTTCTTTTGCGAAAGTGCGTAAGTCCCGCTTGAGCTGAAATTGCGAAAAATACTCATCACTGGAGCTGTATGCCCCAAATAAAAACAGGACAGCTAATCTAGCTGTCCTGTTTTTTGACTTCTGTAGGTTATTCTATAGAGCTACGACGTCTTGTGCCTGGGGGCCTTTCTGCCCCTGCACGACCTCAAACTCTACGCGCTGACCTTCATCGAGGGATTTGAAACCCTCACCGATGATCGCATTGAAGTGGACGAAAACATCGCCGCCAGCGTCGCGCTCGATAAAGCCGTAGCCCTTCGAGCCGTTGAACCATTTTACGGTACCTTGTTCTTTTGCCATGATTTGGAACTCCTTTCGTTGAAGATTTGCTAGGTTTCGCATGGGTTCCAAATCAAGGGTGAATCTTTATTTGAGAACTTCTGTTAAACAAGCACTATAGTGTAGCACATATTTGGAAGTTGTGAAGCCCTTTTTTCAAAATCACTATCCGAGATTTATGGGTTCAGTTTACACTCCTGTATGGTAAGATGTGCGCACTTCCAAATTTATCGGTATTCAACACAGGAAATTCGCATGATGACCTCACCCAACGAATCCCCGCCTCGCAACCGCCCCGCCACAACGCGACGAAAAATCTGGCTGGCGATAATTTATGCACTTCTGGCGCTGATTTTCGCCGCCATCGGAATTGTTAGCATCGACAACACACTGATCTTTATTTTGTCGTTCTTGCCCGCGTTTATTTTGGCTCGTCTCAGTTATCGTCACTTTAAGCGCCGCTATTCCGCCGCTATTTTTGCCGTAGTGGATGCAGATGAGGCTCCGGTGTTGTTTTTGCGCCCATTTGACAAGGATGCTGGCTGGGATGGGGCCGCAGCTTTCAGTCTCTACCGGCTGCGAACCTGGCGCAAATTTCCGCTCTCGCCAAATAATATGCGGGCGCTTTACCTGGAGATGACCGGGCGCGCCTCCTTTGAGCAGGTGCTGGCCTATATCACCCGAAAAATTGGCCCGCTGGTAGCTATCGGTGAACCGGGCAGCCCCCCGATTCTCGGAGCGCGCAATCTATATGTTGGTGATGATAATTGGCAAGAACAGGTTGTCAATTTGGCGCGAAAAAGTAGCCTTGTTATCCTCACGGCAGGCATTTCGCCCGGAGTGCTTTGGGAGGTACGCACCATGATAGATGATGTTGCATCTGAAAGCCTGTTGCTCAATATTCCAGGTGCAACACGCGGCGAACGAGAGGAAAATTACACTCAATTTGTTGAGGCTGCGCACGAATATTTCCCTGCTGGGTTGCCAGAGACCATCAAGGGCGCCCGCTTCCTGACTTTTGATGCCACATGGCAGCCTCGGGTAGATCGTATTCGCAAACCCGCGAAAAATTCCCCGGCCTGGGTGGCGCAGCGCCTAACCCAATTATTGGTCTGAAAGCCATCCCACATTTGGTATGATTTAAACTATGGATTATCGTATTGCGTTGGGAAAATGGGGTGAAGCGTATGCCGCCGAATTTTTACAAAAACAAGGGTATTCGATTCGGGCGCGCAATTATCGCACCCCTTATGGGGAAATTGATCTGGTCGTGGAGCGGCATGAACGGCTCATTTTTATCGAAGTGAAGACGCGTTCTTCCAGCACCTTTGGTTATCCCGAAGAAGCCATAACCCCGAAAAAGCGTCAGCATCTTTATGATGCCGCAAATTTGTATGTACAAGAGTACCACTGGGATAAAGATTGGCAGATTGATGTGATCGCCATTTTGCGCACCAATGCCGATACCCAACCTCAATTGGCGCATTTTGAGAATATTTGAAAAATATTGATGATACCAACTTCGCCGGATAGAAAATTACCCCTGATTATCTTGCTTGGCCCGACCGCAGTTGGGAAAACGGAGCTGTCTTTGCAGTTGGCGGAGCGTATCAACGCTGAGATCATCTCGGCGGATTCGCGGCTTTTATATCGCGGCATGGATATTGGCACAGCCAAGCCCACGGCTGAAGAACAACGCCGCGTGCCACATCATTTGGTGGATGTTGCCAACCCCGATGAGGTTTGGAGTCTGGCGATGTACTTGCAGGCTGTTCAGACCACGGTGCTGGATATTTGCACCCGCGGACGCGTGCCCTTGTTGGTGGGGGGCACCGGGCAATATATCCGGGCGTTGGTGGAGGGTTGGCGCGTGCCCGAAGTAGAACCTGACCCGCGATTGCGAGCGGCGCTGGAGAATTGGGCGGGGGATATTGGCCCGGAGGCCCTGTACGCCCGTTTGCAAAAGCTTGATCCGGAAGCCGCCGCCCGCATGGAGCCGCAAAATATGCGCCGCAGCGTACGCGCCCTGGAGGTGATTCTCACCACCGGGCAGTTATTCTCCACTCTGAGGGAGTCCGGCCCGTCTCCCTATCGGGTGTTGATGTTGGGGTTACAGCGTCCACGCCCGGAATTGTACGCGCGCATCGACGCGCGTATCCACACAATGCTGGCAGCAGGTCTTATCACAGAGACACAAAACCTGCTCGATCGGGGTTATTCTGCAGAACTGCCATCGTTATCTGCGATCGGCTATCGTCAGGTGATTCAGTATCTCGCCGGAGAAATTTCGCTCGAAGAAGTTGTTGTGCAGATGAAACGCATCACCCGGCGCTTTGTGCGACGGCAAGCCAATTGGTTCAAAGAAGACGACCCGCTGATCCAGTGGTTTCCCGCAAACGCCGCCGATTCTTTGCATCAAATCGTAGCAAGCGTGCAGCGTTTTCGAGTGGAGCAAGGCGAATTTGAGAAATAGTTTGACTTTTGTTGCAGAAAAATCTATACTATTCTTGTGAGAGTGGAGTTGTGCAAGTTCGAGTGGGGCGGATGGCCTGCACTTCAATCGCCAAATCGTCATCACCTCAAATCATTGTGTGACAAAGGAGTAAAAACATGAGCGATCGTCCCTGGTTAGAGATATACGATGAGGGAGTTCCAAAATCGATTGATTACCCAGAAGTCCCATTGTTTTATTTTCTCGAAAATGGTGCCAAGAAATATGCTGATAAGCCCTGCACAATTTTTAAGGGCGCTAAAATTTCCTATAAAGAAATGAATGATATTACCGACCAGTTTGCTGCCGGTCTGGCAGACCTGGGAGTAAAAAAGGGCGACCGGATTGGGATTATTGTTCCCAATACACCGCAATTTGTGGTAGCGTATTATGGGGCGCTCAAAATTGGAGCGGTTGTTGTGGCGATGAATCCGTTGTATACGGAACGCGAAATCGAGCATCAGGTAAATGATGCTGGCGTAGAAGTTATGGTGGTGATGAGTAATTTCTACAATATTGTCAAGAGTGTGCAGCCGAAAACTGGTATAAAGAAGATTGTTGTTACCAATATCAAAGAGACTTTACCGCCAGTTACCGCTTTCCTTTTTACTTTACTCAAGGAGAAGAAGAGCGGTTTTCGTGTGCAATTGGGTGAGGGCGATATTTGGATGCCAGATTTGCTGGCAAAATTTAAGCCGGAAGATCGCCCCAAGGTGGATGTTGGCCCCGATGATGATGCCGTTTTCCAGTATAGTGGCGGCACTACGGGCGTGCCCAAAGGCGCCATCGCAATGCACCGCAATCTGGTAGCCAACGCGTTGCAGATTCGGCTCTGGATGCCTAGCGCCATCGACGGTGAGGAAGTTGTGCTAATGGCAATTCCGCTTTACCATGTCTATGGTATGGTGGCCGGGATGAATTTTGGTTTCGCGTGTGGGGCTGCTTTGGTTATGGTTCCGAATGCCCGCGATATTAAGGACGATCTGGAGAACCTGCAAAAATATCGTTGTACGATTTTTCCCGGCGTGCCCACACTGTATAATGCCATCAATAATTGGCCCGATGTTCTGGCAGGGAAATATGATTTGAGTTCAATTAAAGCATGTATCTCGGGATCGGCGCCGTTGATGCGGGAAACCAAAGAAAAATTCGAAGCCCTGACAGGCGGGCTTGTTTTCGAGGGCTACGGCCTTTCCGAGTCGCCGACCGCGGCAACCTGCAATCCGTTACAGGGCGAAAATCGCGCTGGTTCGATTGGCTTGCCGCTGCCTGATGTAGAAGCACGTATCATTAGCCTCGATGACGAAGTGACCGTTCTGCCGTCGGGTGAAATTGGCGAAATTGTGCTAAAAGGCCCCCAGATTTTCAAGGGTTATCACAATATGCCCACAGAAACCCAGAATTCGCTGCGTGATGGCTGGTTGTATACGGGTGATATTGGCCGCATGGATGAGGATGGTTATTTCTACATTGTTGATCGCAAAAAAGAGCTGATTAAGCCCGGCGGGTTCCAGGTGTGGCCGCGCGAGGTTGAAGAAGTGATTACCGATCATCCAAAAGTTTTTGAGGTCGGCGTGGCCGGCATCCCGGACCCGAAACGGGGCGAGACTGTCAAGGCCTGGATTGTGTTGATACCGAGTGAAGAGGCCACTGTTGAAGAAATTCGCGCATTTTGCAAAGAAAATATGGCAGCCTATAAAGTGCCCAGCCAGATTGAATTTCGCGATGAACTGCCTAAGACCAATGTTGGCAAAATTTTGCGCCGCGAGTTGGTGAGGCAGCACAAAGAAGGCGCATGATTTTTTAGTGTCGATTTGGTAGCCTTCGCAAGAAAAGAACCATTATCCAAAAAACAGTTCCTGATGAGCTAAATATCGGGAACTGTTTTTTTTGATGTGGAGTGATTGAATAATGCCCTTATGATGCGAAGAAATGTTGTATGGCAGGTGTTATATCGGCCAGGTTGTGCAATTTCTCCGAGAATGGATGTCGCAAGCCCGCTGCGCCGATGACCAATCCGGGCACTGGATTGCTGGTGTGTCGGCGGGTACTCAAATCTTCGAGATTGCCATGATCGGATGTAATCAATATTAACCCCTGGTCATCATCCCAGGTCTTCAGCAGGCCGCCCAGCATAGCATCAAATTCTTCCAGCCGCTCACAAGCTGCCGCCATATCTCTGCGGTGACCCAAAACATCGCTGAGCCAGTATTCGAAAAAAGTCAACTCATATCCTTTGGCGAGTATGGCTAATCGACGCCCAGCTTCTGTAGGAGTCAGGATGGGGATATGTGTGTAATCTAAATGCTTGTGCCAGCCCGATGCAGTGAAATCTGCAGAGAGTGCATTCCCTGCGAGCAGGTCGGCTTCGGTCTTGAGGGGAATATTTGCGGCACGCATCGCCATTGCAATTGCTCCCGGCAAGCGTTTGCCAGATTGAATGCCTGCAAAATAGCCATCTGGGAAGGCATTGATCAGAGCCGTGCGCTGATTATTCTGCCGAAGGCGATGAAAGAGATTGTCGTTTTCAAGAATTGCGCGGATGGCGGCATTCGGCTTGGGGCCATAATGTTCGCCAATTATTTGGGGGATATTTTTCCCGGTGAGCAGAGTGGCCTGACCGCTGGCGGATTGGGGCAAACCAGGGATGCCCAGACAGGCATCGATGGGCACGAGGCTGGCGCGTGCTCCGTGGAAGGGCAGTTTGCCCTCAAGGGCATGTAGGCGTTGACCATCGAGCAAATTGATCAGGTTGGGCATTTTGGCCCGCACGAACGGGTTCTGGTTGGGATCATTCGCGCCCAACCCAACGCCATCGAGAAATAGGAATAGTAATCTCATGCGACAGGTTTTGAATAGTGTAGCCACGCCGAGGGGCGTTCGCCGCGTTCGGAGCCATTCGCGCGGGAGATCAAATCCCATTGGGACGCGAAATGCGCCAAATCTGCCTCAACAGCCCCGGAGAAGGCCGCGGCATTCTCTTTGAAAAAGAGATAAATCAAGAAGTCGCCTCCCGGTTTAAGCAGGCCATCCACGCGCTGCGCATAGCGAGATTTGCCATCATCATCGAGGCTGTGGAAGCAGCCAATATCCAGAATAAAATCGAAATCGGGCTGAACTTTGCGCAAATAGCGCGCATCATCCACATGGAATTGCACGTTGATCTCGGCATGGCGGGCTTTTCGGCGGGCGCTGCGGATGGCCTTGGACGCAAAATCGACCCCGACAACGTGCCAGCCGTGTTGCGCCAGCGTAATAACATTTGTGCCGGTTCCACAACCGATATCAAGCGCTTGTCCAGGGGGATGCTTGCGGATATAAGCCAGAAGCTCAGGAGGCGAAATGCTTGTATCCCAGGGCGGTTGGCGATAGTACCAAAAATTAAAGAAGGTGCGTCTGAAGAAATTCATGAATTGAAGTTTACCATTCTTGTCTGAATTGTGGAGCGATTACAGATTAGGTATAATTCTGGGAAAGTCTCGTTTTTATCGTACTCAGGAAATTTTATGTCTGCGCAATACTTGAATCCCGCAACGAAAGCCAAATTCCAGCAGCAAGTCTGGGCGCTGGTCCGGCGAATACCCGCGGGCCGGGTGATGACCTATGGACAAATCGCCGAAATGCTCGATCCGCCTGACGGGATGAATATACAGAGTTATCTGGCGTTTGGGGCGCGCTGGGTTGGTGGGGCAATGGCGGCTTGCCCGGAAGACATTCCCTGGCAACGGGTGATTAATGCAAAGGGGATGGTGAGTGCGCGGGCTGGCGCACAAATTCAGCGTGAACTGCTCCAGGCGGAGGGGGTGATTTTTGACGCCCGCGGGCGTGTGGATTTGTCGCGTTACCGCTGGAGTGGGGAATAGAGCTTACTGGATTACTCGATTTGCGCCAGAATTCGCGCAAAGGCAATTGAAATCGCGTGGCAATTAACACCGTCCTCGAAGCACCACCAGGCG
>JABGRQ010000057.1:0-4570 GCA_018648225.1 Chloroflexota bacterium | reverse complement strand
GATTCTGGCTCGCGGATATTGGCTGCGACTTGTGCGGTGCTATTCGGCGGTAAGGCCGAATCTCCGGGTGGGCAGCCCGCAGTATTGACAAAACCGCGATCGTTGCTGCCCCCGTAGATATGCGTATCATTGGTGATGTCATTGATAATCAGCGAGACGGATTCAAATGTGTGTGATGAAGTATTTTCAATCTGGAACGCGGCATAGTGGGGCCAATTGCCGCAAGGATGCGTGCCCGCGAAGGCGGCTTCAAACGATGGCTCGTCTTCTGGGGGTTGCGCTTCTTCCTGGGGGACTGCGCCCTGCCGTGTATAGCTGACTCCGGAGGCCGCAACTGGATACGGATTTGGCCCAATGAACATTTTCATTACATCATCTGTAATGGTGTACGAGAGATATTGTGCGGGCGCCCAATCATACTCAACTTCTTCACCGGCTTGTATTACTCGCTCTGTCAGCAAATCGATATGGCCTTCAGCAGCATCATAAGACACGATCGTGTAGTGAATCTCTCGCATGGCTCCTTGATAGGCGAAGCGTTTTACCAAAGCTGTTTCGCTGATTTCGAGCGTCATTCCGGTGGGCTCATTTTTCCAGGTGCCTGCAAAGGGAATTTCTTGGCCTTCAAAGACAAAATCGATAACTTCCGTGACGCATTCGCCCTGAATATTATCTTCGGTGCATAGGGTAATTGCTGCCGAAAAATTGGTACCCGCTTCAGGTTCCTGGAGATTGGCAGCCAGATAGCGCGTATTGAATGGCGGCAGGATCGTATCCCCCGGCGGACATTCGTTCTCTTTTAGAAATGGGCGGTCATTATTACCGTTATAGATCGACTGATTGTTCGTGTTGTCGAATATCTCAAAATGGGCGGATTGCAAAATCCAGATGGAGGTACTTTCGACTTCGAAGGCTGCGTAATTCGGCCATTCACCGCAAGGATAATTAGCATGGAAGCGCAGCGCGAAAGTGGGGGGTGATTCCGGTGTTTGGGGGCTGGTATCTGCCTCCGAGGTGGATTCTGCACCCAAAGGAACCTCATCACTTTGAATGCACAGCACCGGGATTTCCATATCGTACCAGGAGCCTAAATCAAGATAATGATCGTCCAACTCGGCGTGTGCCAGCCAGCCATCGGGCAGCGCGTGATTATGCACCTCGGCGAAGTAGCGCCGCTGCTGTGAATACCACTCGTCTCCATCGAAAGTGACCCAGGCCTGCTCGAGACCATTCAGCGACTCGCTGAGAGTTTCAAGTGAATAACCGCTATTAACATAGGCAGCCAGATCATTCCAATCTGTGGTGCGCCAGCCGGGACCAAAGGCGTCGCTGCAGGCGTTGCCAATCTCATCGGTGTCAGGGTACACCGCGCGCGTGAGCGCAAAGATGAACGCGGTTTCCTCAGCTTGATTTTCCACTGCCGGGGTGTAAGTTGGATAGGGCGTGTAGGTTGGGTAGGGCGTAGGCTCTACGCCGGGAGTTGGTTGACATGCCGCAATTAGCAAACTAATCCCGAAAATCGAAAATATAATGAGCGCGTTTTTCATGGCGGACCTCCTGGATGAATCTCTACAACAGATTGAGCTTGTGCGGTATACTGCTTGCATGTCTGAAGTTCTCCTTCCCCAAATT
Organism: Chloroflexota bacterium; assembly: GCA_018648225.1. Lineage (NCBI taxonomy): Bacteria > Bacillati > Chloroflexota > Chloroflexota bacterium. The sequence goes on along the minus strand of JABGRQ010000057.1, from coordinate 2,938 downwards.
GCATTATTTGAAGATGAAAATATTGCCAGTGGCATGACCGAGCTTTTTCCGGCGGTATGGCAGGCGCTAGAAGGGATCGCATCGCCGCGGGCTGCGGATCGGCATAGAAATTTGGATCGTTTATTAGAACTGGATGCGCCGCGTTTTTCGCCATTGGTGGCCTATGTTCTGGCGACGCGTTTAATCGATCCAGATATAAAATTTCGTAAACGTGTTATCCAGGCGCTGGGCGACTTGTTGATCCCGATCATGGGAGAGCGACCGCCAGAGAGCGTGCGCGGTCATCTCAAAGGGCATTGTTCGGTGATGGGGCGTGGGACGGTTCTGGCTGTATTAGAAGTGGCCGAATTTGATGCTTCTGCGAATTCCCAGATTGCCGCTCTTTTTAATATGTGTTCGCATGTGGGCTCGGTGCTGGTTGAAGTTATGATGGAGCGGCGGATTTCTGTTTCGTTACGTCGACAAGCGATCAATTTCATCGGCCAGGTTGGTTTTATTGATGCTATTCCACAACTCGAACGTCTAATCGAGCGCCTGGAGTCTCGTTCGAATGGTCAGCGGCGCATGCCTTTTGCTCCGCCATCCGACCCCGATGAGGCATCACTGCTCACCGGAATACAAACCACGCTGACAATGTTAAAAGAACCGTGATAGCCGTATTTGCTGAAATACTTCAAAGATATGCAATCCGCATATCTTTTTTTGTTAAAATGTTTACAGCGGCTTTTTGCAGTGCGGACAGGTATGTTCATTGCGCCGGACAATAAAACCGCAGTGTTGGCAAGTACCGGGTTGCACATTTCCCAGCGGTGCTCCACAGGCGATGCAGCTACTCTCCCCTATCAGATTGGCCGTCTCGCAGAACTCACAAACCAGCCTGCGCAGCCGCTCCGAGAGTTCGGTGGATGCACCTTCGGCTGCCGCCACGCGTTCAATCAAATCCCAAATATGATCATCTAGTTGCAGGCTTTCAATATCCTGAGCCACATCGTCCAGGCGGCTGATCAAATTGAAAGGATTGCGCAATGCCGAAATTGCTGTACTCCCCAGGCTGGCTGCCACCCCCAACACCGAGTGATCGCCCAGCGCCACAGACACCCCATCTGCTACCTTCTGAATCGCCACGCTGATCCCGGTTTGCCCCCCGGATTGTCGATATGAGCGTGTCCCAATCTGGATATAAACACCATCCGGCCGGTGGGTCTGTTGGGCTTCTAAATTCCCTCGATTGAATTCGGCAATCAACGCTTTCGCGAAAATGGCGGGTTGGATATCTCCGTGGTAGATTTTTTTCTTCATAGGTGTGGTAAGCTGTTTGTTATAAAATCTTTTGCTTTGTAGGAAAGACGAATTGATAACTTATTAATTTGACAATACTACATTCGCGAAAAGTTTCCGAAATTAGAGGGTGGAAGTGTTGCGCAACACTTCCACCCTCTAATTTCGGGCTTCTTGTTTCTAATGTGACAGTGTCACACTAGAATTATATCAAGAACTTGACTGTTTAGATACCTGGTAGTAAGGTATAAGCGCGAAATTTTGGAGGTAGGATGCGAATCAGTCAATTAAAATTTGGCTTATGGATATTCATTTTTCTGGGTGGTATGGTGATTCTGCCCCGGTCGGTGGCGCGCGCCAATGAGATTATTCAACCCCCCGATGCTGGAGAAGCCCAGCAGCCAACCGTGGCAATTGCTACAGTAACCGGCACGCCCAGCGGCCCGATTGCGATTGTGTATGCAGACCCTGAAGAACAAATTAACGTGCGTTCCGGGCCTGGCACCGACTATCCCCGTGTGGGGGTGTTGCTCAATCGGCAAGAAGTTCCGGCTCTGGGGCGCACCCCCGCGGGCGATTGGGTTGAAATTTTGTACCCAGGTGTGGATGCTGGAGTGGCCTGGGTGTATGCCCCGTTAGTGCGTATTATTGGTGATGAGTTGCCTATTGTGGAGCCGCCCCCCACGCCCACGCCGCGCGTCACCCCAACGATTGACCCAACCCTGGCAGCGCAATTTGTGGTTCAGGTTCCAGCCACGCGTATGCCTACGTTGACCCCTCCACCTCCGTTGGTGGTGCCTACATTCCCACCGGGAAATACAACCACCGGAACAGGTGGGGTGCCGATTGGATTTGTGATTATTGGCGCGGCCATATTTGGCGTTTTGGGTTTGGGTTTGTCGTTCTTACGCAGGAATTAATATCGTGATATTTTGTTGAAGCAGCAAGTGAAATAAAAAAAGACCGGATATATTCCGGTCTTTTTTTTTATCAGGGAGAGTTTTAGCAGCCGCAGGATCCGCCACCACAGCCGCCAGCGCCAGAATCTGACGCTTGATCGCCTTCGGTGCGGAATGAGCTGCCACAGCCGCAGGATGAAACGGCATTCGGGTTTTCGATCTTGAAACCGCTGCCCATCACATCATCTACATAATCAATTTGAGCGCCGCGTAAGTATTGAATAGAAACTTCGTCAATAACTACGCTAACACCATTAGATTCGACGACAGTATCTTCCTCGCGGAAATTATTCTCTAGCGCCATACCATATTGAAAACCAGAGCAACCACCGCCCTGGACGAAAACACGTAAAGCGTACCCTTCCAACTCGCGTTTAGCAAGTAAATCACGAACAGCATCGGCTGCCATTGAGCTGATGGATACGACATCTAATTTTGTTGCATCTGCAAGTACCATTGAAAAATCCTTTCCCAGAGGTGGGGATTGTCTAAAATCAGACGGAGTCTATCATAATTGAGTTGTGGCGTCAATAAGTTGGCCGGACGATTCTTCGTGAATAGCAAAAACGGCGGGGTCTTTTCCGCCGTTTTTGCATTGAAAAACCTGGAGTATGAAACCTGGTTAGAATCGTGGCGTATTGTTGGTGCTGCGGTTTCCGTTGGATTTGCCAGTATCAGCGAAGGAAACGGGGTGGTAGGTG
>JABGRQ010000056.1:23265-39860 GCA_018648225.1 Chloroflexota bacterium | reverse complement strand
CCGCACCCATGTCAACTTCTTCTTCAGCTTCTTCTTCACGGACTGGGCGTACTTTCAGGATGAAAGCGCCAACGAGGAAGGAAACCACCGCGCCGATCAAGACGCCGGTGAAAACTGCGAAGTGCTGTCCTTTGGGGGTGACTGCCAAATAGGCGAAGATCGAGCCGGGTGAAGGTGAAGCCACCAAGCCAGCGTTCAGCAAGGTGAACCACAGATCAGCAGCGAAACCGCCAGAGATCATAGCCAGGATCATGATCGGGTGCGCCAAAACATAGGGGAAATAGATCTCATGAATGCCACCCAGGAAGTGGATAATCATGGCGCCCGGCGCTGAATCTTTGAGCATACCTTTGCCTGCAACATAGAAGGCTACAAGGAGACCCAGACCGGGTCCCGGGTTTGTTTCGAGCAGGAAGTGAATGGCTTTGCCAGTCTCTTCAGCCGCAGCCGCACCCAATGGGGTTAATACGCCGTGGTTCAAAGCATTATTCAAGAATAAGACTTTTGCGGGTTCAATAACAATGGCAGCGAGGGGAAGTAATTTTGCACTGACCAGCCAGTCTACCAGGCCACCGGCCGCATTGCTGATCACGGTCAAGATCGGGGCCATGGCAACATAACCAAAGAGCGCGACAATGGTCGCCAAAATACCGGCTGAGAAGTTGTTGATCAACATTTCAAAGCCTACGGGGATCTTATCTTCCAATTTGTCATCGACCAATTTGATCAGCCAGGCGCCCAAAGGTCCCATAATCATAGCACCCATCATCTGGGGGACGTCAGTTCCGACAATAACGCCCATTGCTACAGCTGCGCCAACCACGCCACCACGGTGACCGTAAACCATCTTACCACCGGTGAAAGCGATCAAGAGCGGAAGCAGGTATACAATCATTGGACCAACAAGTTCACTGAACTTCTCGTTGGGTGTCCAACCCGTGGGGATGAACAGTGCCGTGATCAGACCCCAGGCGATGAAAGCGCCAATATTGGGAATAATCATCCCGGCCAAAAAGCCACCTAAACGTTGAATTTTTTCTTTCATTACATATCTCCTTATGGGATATAAGTTTTCGCGGAAATTTCCGCAGGCCAAATAAAGATGGGAATTAATCCCTTTTACAAGTAGCGGTCGGAACGCTACTGTGTAAACAAAGTTGGGGAAGCCATCATGTCAGATACGCTGTAATGGCTTCGACATCTTCGGGTAATAGCAGCGGGTGTACCTGAATAACATCAATCTTCTGGCTGATTTCATCGGCCAGGGGGACGGTGGTGATAATCAATTCAGCCTGCGCGATTTGTTCATCGCTCAACGCTCGCACTGAAACCACGTTCAGCGGCCCCAGGCGGGGGAAACGCGCCTCAAGGCGGGCAATCAACAACTGGGCGGTAGCCATCCCGCTGGGACAAACAATAATCACTTGCTTAAAACGATACGGGCGAATGCGAATGCGCGCCGCCCGTAGCAAAGATGCAATATTATTAACTTCGAATGCCGGTAAACGAACCGACGTCTGTTCCTCGATAATCCCGACCAGATTTTTGGCGGCGTCGTGCTCCGAGGTATATCGATCCGACAATGTTGCTGCTGGGGATGGAGCGGGCTGCCACACATTGAGTTTCTGCCGCAAACAAGCCGGGATGACATGATTGACAATGCCATCATGCAGGGTGCGATCTTGAGCCATCTCCGGTGTGTCGTAAATGTCGGCGATGTGTTCCATGATCTGTCTCATCAGGCCGTTGAAACCGGCATCGATATCCAAATCGCCGGGCCACCTTTCGTTACGCGGCGCGGCTAAAACGTGCATAGCGATTCCGGCAATATCGATGTCGCGCCACTCAGGCGTCAGTTGCCAACCGAGGCGCTTGGCAACCATTTTTGCTACATTCCAAACGGGCAGAACTTTTAGCCATTGACTATTCTTTGTGTTTGCATCCAAATGATGTCCGTGTTCTACTCGCTCCGTTTGAATGGCAAAAACCAAAGCCAAATACAGCACGGCATCATCCGTAAAGCGCCCCCCTAATTGCGCCTCGGCGTAGGCAACCTGCCCGAATACACGCTCCATATTCCATTGCTGGATGATTTCATCGCTTCGCTCAACCAGGGGAAGCAAGCCAGCATCTTGACGTAACGAGAAAATTAGTCCTCGCTTATGCGTAATTTTTGTTAAAGATATATCGAATGGCATTTCCCCCCACAACAAAGCCGCGATCAGCTCCTGCCGCGAGTTTTCACTCCCTTCAAACCTAATGCCGAAGTTCGGGCGGCGGATCAGGGCCAAACCCCGCCGACTGACCCATGCATCAATAGCATCCAGGTCTTTGATCACCGTAGAGCGTGAAACCTGGGCCAGTTGCTCCAAATCGGAGAGGAACATTGGCTTGTCCGCTACCAGCAGGATCAAAGCCAACAACTGCTGGCGCTGTCCGGCCGAGAGAATGAGCTGCATGTTTCCGAGAGAAGCAATATCCTGACGTATTATTTCTGATTGTTCTGGCGAACAATTCAACTCAATCCCCACCCCCGGCGTAATTTTAAGTTCAATATTGCGTTGTGATAACCACTGTTTGACCCCCTTCAATCCATAATTGACCTGCCGCGACGTCAACCGCATTTTTGCGGCTAAGTCTTCTGCCCCTGTTGGTGCGTCAGCCTTTATTAAGGCTTGCAGCAGGTCACGCTGGCGAGTTGTAAGGGATGCCATATATTTACGTCACTGATGCGAAGGATAAATGAATTTGATTATTCATATACGTTTGTCATTATATTAGCTTTTTAGCTGATGTTCATCCAAATTGGCGTATCTTTTCTTTTTGTGGTTGTGACAAAAGCATACGAATAAGAAAATGCCTGTGGTGAGTTTGTCGTGTCACGAATCGCTTATGATACAATGAACAAAAGGGCACGCACAAACATTTCCAGCTAAAACAGGAGGTCACAAATGAAGAAACTTCAAATTTTGGTAATATCACTTGTTGTCTTGGTTATTTTTGTTCCTGTTGGTATACAAGCTGGCTCATCAGCCAGCCAGAAAACCGATGCAGAAATAGCCGTAGAAAATTATTGGTATTATATTAGTAACCATATGTGGGGCGATGCATGGAACAGAGTTACGCCATCGTTTAAAGAGCGCGCGCATGATAGTAGCTACTCAGATTATGTGTATGGTTATGAAGATATGCAGATTTGTAGCGTCACCACGGATGAAGTAAGCTTGATCGGGGGTTCAAGAGATTTTGCAGTAGTGTCAGCAGATGTAATTTATAGAAATCGAGAAAATTGTTATAGGAGTGTTCATACATTTGATCACTTTATGGTGTATGACCATAACAGGAGTGTATGGCTCCTAGAAGGTGTTGCCTATCGGAATGAAAATGTGTCTGACGAACATATCTCGCAAACATTGTATGTTCAATCACAAGTTTCTCGAGGAATGATGTCCGAAAGTCAAGCTGAATATCAATTAGAAAATATATATGCTGAAACAGGCAAGGATGCCTTCGCCTGGGTGGTTCGACACGTTCCTGTATATGATGCTGACACAGGTTGGCATACTTTTGATGATTGGGCGCAAGATTTTGCTGGAACCTCGGGGGTTGATGAGAGCTCGCGGTTATATAATGATCCAGTAGGAGTAGGTGTTGATTTGTTTTTTGGAAATCCAAGTACAGACCAGATGCTAGATTGGCTTGGACTTGATAATTGAAACCGGGGTTCCCAAATGAGAAATCGGGTATATGGGAGAGTTATCATGCTCTCCCATATTTTGTATAAGTGATCTTTGTTTCGGCCTAACCTCGGTAGCACGGGAACCATCTCCGGCAGCGAATGATGAAAGCCTGCAAGCAATTAGGGCGGATGGAACGGGGGCGGGGAGATTGGCAGATTTGCAAGACCCCTACAACAATACGGCTCCAGCACTGGTATGCGCGAAAAATGCAAAATATTGGCTATAATAAAATAGCCGCGTTGTGCAAGCCCGGCGGTCCCCACTACGCTTTTGTTAGCCTGCAAAAAAAGGAAAATGAAGATGTCATGGCAAGAACAATTCAACGGCGACACACTATCCTGGCTTTTGGAACCGGATGAGCCAGGTGTCAGTTATCTTGCCATGCGAGATTTGCTGACACTATCAGCAGATAATTCTGATCTAATTGCTGCTCAAAAATTAGCCCATACACAAGGTCCAATTTCCAGAATTTTGGATGCCATGGATGAACGTGGATACTGGGTTGAAGCAGGTCCCGGATATAATCCCAAATATCGCAGCACCGTGTGGGCAGTGATTATGTTGGCCCAACTGGGTGCTTCAATAGCTATTGATGATCGTATTGAGCGAGCTTGCCGGCATTTGTTTGAAAATGCGCTCACAGAAAATGGTCAATTTAGTGTATCGGGTACACCTTCGAGTACAGCAGATTGCTTGCAGGGCAATTTATGCGCGGCCATGCTAGATTTGGGTTTTGATGATCCGCGTTTGGAAAAGGCGTTTGACTGGATGGCTCGAAGTGTCACGGGTGAAGGGGTGGCTCCGATGAAAGATAAGAAAGCCCCGTTGCGCTATTATGCAAGCAAATGTGGGCCAGATTTTGCCTGCGGTGCGAACAATAAATTGTCTTGCGCTTGGGGAGCGGTGAAGGTTATGCTGGCTTTTGGCAAATTGCATCGTGAAGAATATACGCCTTTGATTGAAAAAGCAGTCGCGCGCGGAGTTGATTTTCTATTGGGAGTTGACCCTGCGGCGGCCGCGTATCCGACAGGATGGAGTGCTAAACCCAGCGGAAATTGGTGGAAATTTGGTTTTCCCGTTTTCTATATTACCGATATGCTGCAAAATATTGAAGCATTGGTTCGATTAGGTTATCGCGACGACCCACGCCTAACAAATGCACTCAATATGATAAGGGAAAAACAAGACGAAAATGGGCGCTGGAAGTTAGAGTATGCCTATACAGGCAAAATATGGGTCGAATTCGGCAACAAGAAAGAACCGAATAAATGGGTTTCAATGAGATCCGCATGGGTTTTGAAGAATTCTTTCCTTCCTTAGCTTACAATATAATATGAAGCGCCTCGTTGTCTATTTGAAGTATTGGAGAAGGTGAACATGGGTGACACTAACTTAGACCGCCCGACACAAAAAGCAGTACGCACTCAACAAGCGTTATTATTTTGGTTATTGCCTTGGGGATTAATTGGGTTGGGATTGCTTTACAGCCGTACAAAGTTGGCTATAGATACAAATGGCTTCCAAGTGGGGAGTGTGATCTTGGCGGCTATGGGATTTCTAATACTTGCTATAATGCCAGCGCGTTACATCAAAGAGTTAAAAATCGCAAAAGAACTGGAAAGAGATGGGGTGAGTACATCTGGGAAAATAACTGACAAATGGATAAAAAAGCATCGCGGCAAAGGTACAACCAAATATTATTTTGTGGCTTATCAGTTTGGAGATGATTATGGCGTGGCGCAAAGAGTTGATTCAGCAATCTACAAGAAACTGAAAGTGGGAGATGTAGTGACTGTTCGTTACCTGTCAAGTGATCCTAGGCGATCTCGTATGGATACGGTTTTGATATGATTATGGCATTAGCGACTGATTTCTTCCACAAGATAAAGTAAATTGTCTTCTACGCGGTATAGCATTGGAGCTACTAACAGGCCAGGATAACTCAACCGCAAGCGCTCTGCTTCACTGAGCACAAAGTCAATCTCGTTTCCAATTTCAAACATAGGCGCATAGTGCATAAAATGCGCTTCGGCGCGGTCTTGTTCCCACCCGGCTTTTTCTACGAGTCCGCGGATAAATTCTTCTTTCCGAGCGACTAAGTTAACCATACCGCACTGATTATGGCCAATTAGTGCAATTGCATTGATTCCACCCACCGCGATAGCATAAGAAACTTTGAATTCGCTGTACTGCAGATTGCCCCCACCTGTACGAATAACATAAGCAAAATTGTCGGGTATCCGCAGTCGTTTGCGATTATCCATACACATACCAATCAATAAATGGGCTTGGACGTAATCTTCAAGCGGGTGGTTGAGATTGTGGTATTCGAGTAGAAGGCCAATCGGGGTGTCCCGGTACACCGAAGGAATATCATCGCTTCTGGATATGGTAATTAGTTGGTTCATAGTTAGGGGAAGAGCGGGTAGAAGATTGGCAAAGTAATCATGGTCACGATAAACAGAAAAACAGTCAGCAAAGCGCCTACGCGAGCGTAATCGAAGAATTTGTAGCCCCCAGGGCCGAACACCAACACGTTGGCCTTGTGCCCCACGGGAGTTAAGAAGCTGGTCGTCGCCCCGATCGCCACAGCCAGGGTAAATGTGAGGTGATTGGCGCCCAGGCTCAAGGCCGTATCCAGCGCAATCGGAACCACCAGTACGATCGCGGCAGCATTGGACATGGGTTGGGTAATTAGCGCGGCCAGTAAATAAATTCCGGCCAGTGCTACCATCGGCCCCATACCGCCAATAGCATCCAACATCAGGTCAGCGATATATCTGGCCGTTCCGGTTGATTCCATGGCGGCCCCTAATGGCAACATGCCAGCCACCAGGAAAACGGTGCGCCAGTCAATACTGGCATAGGCTTCGTCCATGCTCAAGCAGCGAGTAATTACCATCCCAACCGCACCCATTACCATTGCCAAGGAAATGTCGATGCCCGCAAATAACACTAATCCAATCACAAGCAGCATAAGCCCGACGGCGATGGGCATCTTGCGGCGGCGGCTCGCGGGTATTCCGAGCGGCTCTAATACAAGGAGGTCATTCTTTTCCTCTAAAGCGGGTGTGCGGCGGCGCGGTCCTTGGAGAATCAAATCATCGCCAAATTGCAATTTCGCACTACTCAATTGTTTTGTGATGATTTCGCCCTGGCGTCGAATCGCCAGTACCGTAAAGCCGTAACGCTCGCGGAAGTTTAACGAACGCAGGCTGCGGTTTATCATGGATGAGCGCGGCGCCAGGGTGGCTTCGACAATGCCAATTTCTTTCTCGCTTAGTTTGTCTAATTCGGCATGACGTTTGCTTTCGTTGGCTATTTCCAACCCCATTTCTTTTCTAGCTCGCAAAAGATCATCGGTGGAACCCTCGATCAATAGAATATCATCCAGCTGAATCAACGTATCGCGTTTTAATTTCGCATGAGTTATATCACCTCGCACAATAGCAATGACTGTCAAGTCAAAATCCGCTCCGAGCTTCGATTCCAGCAGCGTGCGCCCTGCCAGCTTTCCATCCGGCAAGACGCGCACTTCGCTGATGAAATTGCGCAATTCCCCTTTTACCTGGGCCTCCCCCGGTGTTTGACGGACAGGAAGAAAATGCCGCCCAATGAAAACCATATACAGGACACCTGCGGCCAAAATTACCAAACCGATGGGCGTAAAATCGAAGAAACTGAAGGTTGGCAGGTCGTTTTCGGCGACGATGCTGGTTGCCAGAATATTGGCGGGGGTACCGATCAGGGTTATTGCGCCCCCCATCAGGGATGAGAATGAGAGCGGGATCAGGAGCTTCGAGACCGGGATTTTGGTCTGTTTCGCCACGCTAACAACAGCTGGTAATAACATCGCCGTTGCCCCAACATTATTCATGAAGGCCGACATCAGGCCACAGGTGAGCATAATGACGGCGATCAGGCGCACCTCGCTATTGCCTGACAGCTTGAAGATGAACTTCCCGAGAATGTCGGCAACCCCAGTTTTGAATAAGCCTCCCGAGACGATATAAACCGCCCAGACGGTGATGACCGCCGAATTGGAAAACCCGGCGAAGACTTCCTTCGGGCCGACCAGACCTGTCAGACCAACGATTATCAGCACCAGTAGGGCGACAACATCCACCCGTAGTTTTTCAGTGCCAAACACGATCAGGGCGCCAACGATGATGGATAGAGTGATGACAATTTCAGGGGTCATGGCTATTTTCCTAAAAAGGCCAGAATACTGGCATAATGAGCAGCACCACCGCCAACACCACCAACGTGAGCGGAATGCCAACTTTGAGATAGTCCGAAAAACGGTAGCCGCCTGGCCCCATGACGAGCACATTGGCCGAGTGCCCAACGGGGCTGAGAAAAGCAGCCGAGGCTGATACTGCCACAGTCATCATTAATATGTACGGTGAAATGTCCAGATCGCTGGCGGTACTCAATGCAATCGGTGCCAGCAAAACGGCCACCGCTGGGTTGGGCATGAATTGGGATGTCAGGGCTGCCAGGATGAAAAAGCCGGCCATAACCGCCAGCGGACCTAACCCGCCAATCAACCCGACCATGCCATTGGCCAGTAATTGAGCTGCGCCAGTTTGTTCCATGGCAATGCCTAAAGGTAGCATCCCAGCAATTAGAAAAACAGCTTTCCAATTGATTGCGCGGTAAGCTTCTTCCATCGTCAAACATTTGGTCAGGATCATAAGGGCTACGCCGATTATGGCAGAAATTGCGATGGGTAGCCAATCGAAGATTGCGGGGATCAGGACAACCGCCATGATCAATAAGGCCACCGGGATTTTTTCCTGGTTTGGAGTTTCTTGGGCTTCTTCGGTCAACACCAGGAAATCTGGTTCGCTGCCCAACATGCGTAGGCGCTTGCGCGGGCCGTATAGCAAAAGCGCATCACCAAAGCGCAGCGGTTTGTCACGTAAATTCGAGCGGTAAGCCCGCCCTTCGCGCCAGATTGCCAAAACACTCAAACCGTATTTGAAGCGGAAATTCAATTCGCGTATAGTTTTCCCAACCAGGGTCGAATGGGGGGAGAGCACTGTTTCTACCAATCCAATTTCCTCTGACTCCAATTCCCCCAGGTCTGGCAGGGGTTGGTTTTCGATCTCCAGGCTTTGTAGTCCCTCCACTGACATTAAATCGCCCTGTTTTCCTTTTACCAGCAAAGTGTCATCAGCCAACAATACCTCATCTGCTGAGGGCATCAAATACGTCTCCCCCGCTCGGATAATACCCAACACACCTAACCCGTAGGAATCTCCGAGATGACTATCAATGAGGGATTTTCCAACCAGGGCAGAATCGACAGGGATGTGAACGACCATGAAGCGCTCTTCGAGCCGGTAGTCCCCCAACGAGGTTGGTGCGGTAACCGTCAAATCGGGATCTTTGGTTAGTTCATTCAATTGATCTCGTTGGCCTTGGATCAGCAGCACGTCATCCCCTAATAAAGGGATGGTTTCTAGATTGGTGCGGAAGGGTACGCCTTCGCGCAAGATCGCTAATACCACCACCGCGTAACTATGTCGAAAGCCAATTTGCAGCAATGTCTGCCCGACGAGGCTGGATCCGGGTGAAAGCCGGGCCTCAACCAACTCGACATCTGCCGATACTAAACGCTCTACCTTGAAACCCTCTTTTTCCAGCCGGAGATGGTTGGTACGATGCAAGTCAGTAAGCTGCTCAAGGCGGCCTTCAACCATCAGGCGATCACCGGCCTGCAGTGCAAAAGCCGATTCGGGAGAAAGTTGCGTGCGGCCATCGCGGATGACGGCCACCACATTCAGCCCCAGCACAGACCCCAGGCGGCTTTCGGCCAGAGTTTTGCCATCCAAGATCGACCCTTCAGGTAGATGCAGCATCACCATGCGGTCGTGCAATTCGTACAGGGATTTGAAGTCCTTCTCTCGGGCCGTCGAGAATTCACGGGCTGGGTCGCGGTTGGGTAGTAATCGACGTCCTATCAATGCCATATACGCCGTTCCTGCTAACAGAACAGAGATGCCCACCGGGGTGAAATCGAACATGCGAAATGGGCGCAGGCCAGCTTCCTTGAGTGCCTCGCTGATCAGGATATTGGGCGGCGTGCCGATCAAGGTGTTCAATCCGCCTAATAACCCGGCAAAGGCCAATGGTATGAGCAGTTTGGATGGCGGCTGTTTGATACGCCGGGCAATATCAAGCACCACTGGCAAAAACAAGGAAACCACGCCAATGGTATTCATAAACCCAGAGAGAACTCCTACTGTCAGCATAATGATGACCAGCAAGCGGATTTCACCATTCCCGGCTAGCTGCAATAATTTTCTCCCCAGGAGGTTGGCTACACCTGTTCGAGCTAACCCTCCACTGAGGATTAGGATGGCCCAAACCGTGACAACAGCCGGATTGCTGAACCCGGAAAGCGCTTCCGCTGGCGTAACCAAGCCCGCAACCGCCAGCGATGCCAGCACCAGCAAAGCAACCACGTCCATGCGCACCCATTCGGTGATGAAGAGTACGATGGCGATCATCAGGATGGTCAGGACGATTGCAACTTCAAGGGTCATGGCACATTTTCCGATTCATTATTATTTTATTATTTGGCTGGAGATTTTCGATATTTGAAATTTTGTTGCGCTCTGATGTGACAAAGATACCAGATTTATATGCTAAAGGGAATGGTGCGGAAGCTCATAGCGTAATCGCGTCAAAGGTAAAACCTGGATTATAATTATAGTTAACGCTATAGCAGACAATAATCAAGAGGGTCTCTGGGAATCCCGGTGGAGTTTCTCGCAGTAGTTCCCGAAGAACCAATCACGAGGCATAACATGAAAATCGTAGAAACTGAGAATCTAACCCGTATTTATGGCAGCGGTGAGGCCCAGGTTAACGCGCTGGATGGTGTATCCCTGCACGTAGATACGGGCGAGTTCGTTGCCGTTATGGGTCCCAGCGGTTGTGGTAAATCCACGCTTTTACATTTGGTCGGCGGCTTGGATCGCCCCAGTGAAGGGGTGGTTAAAATAGAGGGTCAAGACCTGAGCAATCTGAATGATGACGATCTGACTGACCTGCGCCGCGAGCATATCGGGTTTATTTTCCAGTTCTTCAACTTGATTCCCACGCTTACTGCGCTGGATAATACTGCCTTGCCCCTGGTGCTGGGCGGCATGAAACCGGGCGATGCCCAGGCGATAGCCGTCGAGTGGCTAGAGAAGCTTGAAGTTGCCGACCGCAGCACGCATCGCCCCGAGGAGCTTTCGGGCGGACAGCGCCAACGGGTGGCCATTGCCCGTTCTCTGGTCACGGACCCCACCTTGATCCTGGCCGATGAGCCGACCGGTAATCTCGATTCAAAAGCTGCCCAAGAATTTGCCGCTCTGCTGCGGGAAATCGTCGACCGCTGGGAGCGCAGCATCCTGCTCGTTACCCACGACCCGCGCATCTCATCGTATGCCGACCGCATCCTTCAAATGAAGGACGGGCGCATCACAGAACAGACTGTTAATGACAGGAAAGGTGGCAACCATGCGTGAGCTTCCGCTTGCCTTTAGCTATCTCAAAGGTCGACCCATCCGCACCACTATGACGATTTTGTCGATCATGATTGGTGTGATGATGATGTTCGGCCTGAATGGAATCGGGCCAGCTTTTCAGGATATGTTTATATCCAGCACCCAGTCGATGGCGCTATCCAATGTCGATCTTTACGTTACCCGCCGCGACGGTGGTTTCTTCCGCCAGGAATATGTGGATAATGTGGCTGCAGTTGAAGGCGTTGAGTCGACGGCCAGCATGATCGCCCGCGCCGTGGCCTTGCCGCCGGATCACTACACAACCGCCGATGGCAGGCCTATCAATACGATCCAGGTGTATGGTGTGGATACCACTACTATGGATGATGCCTTCAATATTGTCACTGCCGGAGGTCGTCGGTTGACGGAGGGCCGTCTCTTACAGGCGGGGGATGCTCAGGTCGTGGTAGTTTCTGAACAACTCGCCGCGGGCCTGGGAATCGGTCTTGGAGAACAGGTGAGACTTCCTGGTGCAGGGGGCTGGCTTAACCTGGAAGTTGTCGGTCTGCTCGACGACCCGGGATTGATGCTCGGTAGTCAGCAGGTTTTTATGCCCATAGCTACTGCCCAGGATTTGCTCAATACACCCAATCGTATCAATACTATTTTAGGTCGTTATGCTGAAGGCAGCGATGCCCGGGCTATTGATGTCTCAGTGGGTTCGATATTTGGCCGGGGCTATGAGTTAAGCCCGCTGGAAGGCGGGGCGGATATATGGGCCGCGTTGATGGAATATATGGGCGTGATTTTTACCATGTTTGGGTTGCTTTCTCTGGCGTTGGCCGGTATGATTATGTTTAACACCTTCCGCACCAGCGTTGTCGAACGGAAACGTGATATCGGGATGCTGCGGGCAGTAGGAGCCAAACGCAAATTTGTGATGCGCGCGATCCTGTACGAGGGTTTGATCCTGGCCGTGTTAGGCACCGGATTGGGTATGTTGCTCGGGTTCGGTTTTGCTCATGTCGCCAAAGCAGGACTATCTTCTGTCTTCCAAAGCTTGTTAGGTAGACCGTTGGGCGACCCCCGATTTACCTTGTTTACTTATGTTGTATCGCTTACCTTCGGGCTGGGGATTCCACTGGCCAGCGTTTTGTTGCCCGCCCGTGGCGCCAGCGCTATCACCCCATTAGAAGCCATGCGTCCGGCTAGCATTGGTCAGGAGGCAGCTCTTAAACGCAGCCGCCTGATCGTTGGTTTTATAAGCCTGGTGTTGGGTCTGGCTGGCCTGTTCAGTGGTATCTTCCAATTGATGGCGCCGGGGATGCTAATCTTCTTATTAGCGCTGGGATTACTCGGCCCGATGCTGATCAGCCCCGTCACGGCTGTCTTCAGCCGGGTGTTGAACCTGCTCTTTGGGCAGGAAGGAGGCATCGCGGCTGGGAATATCGCGCGACAGCCGCGCCGCGCTGCCATTACCGCTTCCTCGCTGATGGTCAGCCTGGCGATCCTGATCGGATTAGGTGGTATGACAGCCTCTATCTACGGGGGTGCGCTGGGCTTTTTAGATGCTACTTTCCGTTCGGACTATATCATGATGCCTTCGCTGGTGGTTACCAATGACACCGTTGGCGCTGGCCCTGACCTGGCTGAAACTGTCAAGCGTATTCGCGGCGTGGCCGAGTTAACCACTTTGCGCCAGATTGATGTTTTGGATGCCGACGGAATCGGCATTCGTTTGGTGGGCATTGATCCCCACAACTATGCGCGCATCTCCGGGCTTTCTTTTGTTGAAGGAGACGAATCTGCCTTTGGTGGGATGCAAACGGGTAACGATGTCATCATCAATGGGCGCTTTGCCTCCCAGTTTGGAGTTGGCATTGGTGATACAGTTACCCTGGAGGGGGATCATGGCCCGCTCAATGTTCAGGTAACCGCCATCGGTTTGGATTATATCAATATGAAGCTGCCCACGGTTTATATGGAGCAAACTGCCCTTACCCGGGAGTATGGCGTCCGAAACGATGTGTTCTTGCTGGTTAACGCAGAATCTGGCACAGACCTGGAGCAGTTGGAGGAAGACCTGCAGGCAGCTACACAGTCATACCCCGGCTTTGGCATTATCTCGCGTGAGGCGCTGCGCACCAGCCAGGAGCAGGTGGCCCGCGGCGGCACCATTGGAATGAATATCATGCTGTCACTGCTGGCGACTCCAGCCTTGCTGGGATTGGCGAACGCCCTGGGCATTAACGTAATCGAGCGCACTCGTGAGCTTGGCATGATGCGTGCCGTCGGGGCAAAGCGCCGCCAGATTCGCCGCATGATTATCGCCGAGAGTTTGCTGCTCTCTCTCATGGGCGTTGCCCTGGGTGTGATCAGTGGTGTCATGTTAAGCTTTTTGATGACCGCCATTCTCGATTTTGCCGGGCTGAGTATCCCTTATAGTTTCCCCGGTGCAGGCGTGATCACGGCTATTGCCGCGGGTTTGATCTGTGGTATCCTGGCAGCCCTGATCCCGGCTCGGCGAGCATCTGATCTGCAAATTGTAGCCGCGTTGGCTTACGAATAGTCGATTGTCTGTTGAGTATTTTGCCCATCTCGAGTACGAATGGAGATGGGCAAAATGCGAGGGGTGTGCAAGTTGTCAGATTCCATGAAAAACAAAATCTTAAAAATCGGGTTGATTTTCTGTCTGGCTGCAATTCTTATTAGTTGTGGCGTGGAACCCATTGCGGCTTTGGAGCCGAAATATGAAACAGGCGAAATAACCAGAGTAGAAGATGCGTATGGGATATTTTTTGTCTATGTTCCAATCTCCGATCTGACTGAAGGCGATATCCTGGTATTGGTACACGGCACTCCCGCAAAGACTGAGGCCGAAGAAGATACAGCCCGCTATTATATTGAACATTGGCTTGAATACGCTGAAAAATACGGAATTGTGCTTATCGCGCCAACATTTGATCAGGAGAACTTCAGCAGCCGTAAGGGTGAAATCGAAGATATGATGACCGGATACCGGGGTTTGTTTGGCCGGGAAATCGGCGCTGATGAATGGGTGTTGCGCATCGTCAGGGCCTATCAGATACAATTATTTGGGTACGAAGATAAATTTTCGTTGTATGGGCACTCTGCCGGTGGACAATTTGTGGGGAGATTTTTAGTAACACATCCGGAAGAAATTGAGCAGGCTGTTATCACCTCGGCGGCTACATATCCCCAGCCGAATCCTGAAATTGCCTGGCCGTTTGGCATGGGGGAACTTCATAGTGAGATTGCCTGGGACGATAATACAGTTCGGCAAGAAGATGTTATTCCCGACGAGCAGAAGTGGTTAGCTGCGACACAAATTCCACTGACAGTGCTGGTTGGGATGAATGATTCAGCCAATTCGCCAGTTCGTCCGGGGCAAAAGGGGCGAAATCGAATTAATATTGCCAGAAATTGGGTGCAAGATATGCTGTTATTTGCCGAGGAAAATGGTTTGGAATGTCAATATCAATATGAACTTATCCCGGGCAAAGGGCATAGCATGAGCGGGCTAGTTGAATATAGTCAACGAGCGCTGGCTCCCATGAGATAAATTATGAAATCAATCAGGATATTTATTGAGAGCGGGAAAAAGAAAGTATTTGCGGGCGCGGTCGATTGGCCCGGATGGAGTCGAAGTGGCAGAGATGAACAAGCTGCGCTTATCAGATTGAAAGAATATGGGTTGCGATATGCACAATTTATGGATCGAGCGGGGATTGAGTTCCATGGTTTTCCGGATGAAACTGAATTCAAAGTCACTGAGCGACATGTGGGAAACGCCACTACAGATTTTGGCGCTCCTTCGATTATCTTAAACGCTGATCGAGAGCCGATAGGTGAGCCTGAATATCAGCGTTTGCGAAAAATGATGTTAACGAGTTGGTTGATATTTGATGAAGTTGTAGAGGGCGCGCAAGGTAGAGAATTGCGCACAGGCCCACGCGGCGGCGGACGAGATTTGGCGAAGATGCTGAATCATGTCCACGAGGCTGAGCAGATGTACCTAAAGCGGCTTGCCTGGAAAGGTGAAAAATACACTGTCGATGAAATGGATAAAACTCGACACGATATATTACGAGCTTTTGAAATTTCAGTTCATGAAGGGCTTCCCGAAAAAGGGCCGCGTGGCGGCGCAATCTGGAAGCCGCGCTACTTTGTGCGGCGAGTAGTCTGGCATATTCTCGACCATGCCTGGGAAATCGAAGATCGAATCTTATGAAAATTTCCCGCCCCGAAAGGAAATTTAAATGAAACTATCTCGAAAAGAATTTATTCAGTCGGGGGTTCTGTTTGGAGGCGGTGCTTTGTTGTCAGTATATACCGCAGGGGCTACGTCTCGCGCCAACAATCAATGGTATCTGCCTGATGAAGGATTCCACCATAAACGCACTTGGATGGCCTTTATCGCTAGTCGCGACATCTGGGGTACACGGCAGGTGCCTGAGGTGCAGCGTAATTTAGCCAGCATAGCGAAAACCATTGCTAAATATGAACCGGTATCTATGCTTGTGGGAAGGCAAGATTACGAGATTGCAGTTGAGCTAATTGGCGGGCTGGATTCGCATAATTACCCAATTGATTTGATTGAATTCACGATGAATGATCTTTGGATGCGTGATACCGGCCCGGTATTTGTGGTTAGTGATGAGGGAGAAAAGGCAGCGATCAATTTTAATTTCAATGGTTGGGGGGAAGATCAAGACTATCAGCACGATGCCAAAGTTGCCAACTTTGTGGCACAGGAAGCTGGCGTAGATAGTATTTCTTCTAGCCTGGTTCTCGAAGGGGGCTGTTTTGAGGTAGATGGCGAAGGAACTGCAATTATGACGGAGAGTTGCATTCTCAACGACAATCGAAACCCAGGTAAGAGTAAGACTGAAGTTGAAGCTGAGCTTAAAGAGCTGCTAGGGCTAGACAAGATTATTTGGTTAAAAGGCATTAAGGGTAAAGATATTACGGATGGACATACCGATTTTTACGCCCGTTTTGCAAAGCCTGGAACGGTGGTGGTGAGCCGCGATATTGATGAATCTTCGTATGATTACCCAATCACACGCGAGAATATCGACGTTTTGGGATCGGCTGCAGATGCCCAGGGACGCCGCCTGAAAACTGTTATTTTGGATACCCCCTGGGATATAAATACGAAATATGGCATAAACGAATTCGCAGCGGGCTATGTTGGTTATTATGTATGCAATGGTGCGATCATTCTGCAAAAATTTGGCGATACACAAGCCGATGGTGAGGCAAAAGAAAAATTGGCTGAAGAGTTTCCCGATCATGAGATTGAACAAATCGCCGTTGATGGGATTGC
>JABGRQ010000056.1:4917-23165 GCA_018648225.1 Chloroflexota bacterium | reverse complement strand
AACTCATTGCTTCCAGTAAAACTGTCGGTAGGCCGTCGCGATTGCCAAAGCAATCCTGGCGCGAGGGGAGTACAAAAATATCAGCCTGTGTCAGGAACGATGGGGTTTTATGCCAGGGAATTTGCCCCGCAAAAACTACTTTATCTTGGATATTTAATTCTTCGGTCAGCGCAACTAAATATTTGTGCTGTTCTCCCTCGCCGCCGATAAGCAGGCGCGCCGAGGGGAATTCGGGCGCAAGCAATGCCCAGGCGCGTAGCAATATATCAAAGCCCTTTTTGGGTACCAGCCGTCCCAGCGCGGCAATGATCTGCGTTTCAGCGGGGAGATTGAACTTTGAGCGCAAGTCTGCGCGGACTGCTTGAGGGTGGAATCGCTCCGGGTCTACGCCCCAGGCCATGAGCCGCGTTTCGTCCGGCGCTCCCAGTTTGCGCGCCGCATCACGCAGTTCGGGGCTGCAAGCCGTCACGCAGCGCGCCTGTCGAAAACTCCAACGTGCCACTGCGCCAAAGATGCGGCGCTTGTTTGCCACGTAAATATCCGAACCGTGCAAGCTGATCGCCAGAGGAATGCGCCGAATTCTTGCCGCCAGCGCCGCCGCCGGGCCGTTGGGCAGCACCCAATGGACATAGATGAAATCGCTGTTTTGAATTTTAGTGACGCGCAGCAAGGTGATGAGTTCGGCCAACAAAAAAAATGGCAATTGCAGGTAGGTTGCCGGGCGCAGGCGTGTGTCTCCGGCCAGGGCGCGGGCGTGACCCATGATCTGCCAACGGCGCGGCCAAAAATAGCGGAAGCGGTGTACTGTGATCGGCGCGCTGTTTTCGTAAGGGGCGACCAGAATATCATCGGGTGCAATTACATCAATCTGATGCCCTAATTTCGCCAATCCCTCGGCAATGGATTGCACAAAGGGCGCGGCCCCATCACCGGAAAAGCGGGGGTAAGTGCTGGTGAGGAGGGTGATGTGCATTGGAAATGCTGAATGCGGAATGGGCGCGGCCCCGTCTCCAGTCTCCGGTCATCCGTCTTTTATCGCGTGATGAACGGGAAATAGATCAATATTGGCCCATCTTCGACGATTGTGTTTTGGGAAGTGTATGTTGCCCGGAAATCGTTGCACACATCGCCGGGGAAGGTGCAATAGGCTTCGTCATCGCACCAACTACTTTTGAGGCGCGGCCTGCCCCCGTTGATATCCACATCATCGAACACAATATCGATGGAGCGTCCCCAATAGTAGTTTTCACCGTACAACGGAACCTGCACCTGGAAGTGCAGATGATGCCCCCAGCTTTGCCCGGTGTTGTCCACATTGCCGATAAATTGTCCTTGTGCTATGGATGTGCCTAGGGTTTTGAGTTCGGCAGGGATGCTGTTTTGCTTAAGGTGTAGATAAAGCTGGTAGCTGACCGGATTAGTGCTGGTATCTTTGATGACCATATAATTGCCCAGAGGCTGCGTGTCGGAGCAGGTATATTCGTAGCAGGTGGGGATATCGTCTTTCCACAACCACACAATTCCGCCTTTGGCCGCGTAGATATTCCACAGCTCGCCGTAGGTTGAGAAATCGAAGGCGTAATGTGCGTTGCCGCTGGGTGTGTATTGGTCGTGGCAGGTGCTTTGGGTGAGATAGCGGCTGATGCCAGCCTCCCAGGGCAATTTGTAGCCGGTCAGCGCGGCGGCAGGTTGTGCGGCTTCAATTTGAGCGCCAACGCGCTTTGCCCAGACTTCTTTATGCCGCTCGGAGAGAATTTCATCGGGGATGATGGCAAGCATCTCATACCAGCCCGGTGTGGTGGGCATCCAGACGCGCCAGTCGGTCGCATCTTTTTGCAGCAGCACCAGACCCGGCTCGATGGGCACAGGAATATTTGTTTCCGGGTCAATCGGGATCAGCCAGCCAACTGCGTATAGCCCATCTTGTGAGATACGGATATTCTCAACACTGATTTCTGCGACGATGAAGGCGAGTACATTTTCGCCCTCATCCTGGATCACTTGCTGAATGCTCTGTTCCACCGCGGCAATTGCGCTAACATCCGGCGTGGGCGTGGTATACAGCGCAACTTCACCTGTCGAGGAACGCGTACAGGCGCTAAGGGCGATCAACAGGAAAGTAAATGCTATGATTCGTTTCATGGTTTATTTGACCGAAGACTGAAGACTGGGAACGGGCAAAGTCTGCAATTCACCCTCTGCCTTCCGTCTTCCTTCATTCAGTTTCCAACTCCGGCATGCTTAACGCCAATTGCCCGGCTTCATCCAGCGAGAGTTGCAACCGCAGCAGCAGCGTTTCGTCAGGTGCAAGCGCGGCTTTGTGGTCCACGCGTGTAGTCACAATACCGTCCTGGATGGTGTGGGCCAAGAAAGTGAACACGGCTGTCTCCGCGTCGGGGTTATGAAGCTCGACAATATAATTCTCACCAAGCTCCAGGGGCGAGATCACGCTCACACTTTGCTCCCAACCCAGGTCAACGAACGTGCCGCCGCGGGTGTCGCGTTGTGTCTGGGTTAGGCTGTTCCCCTGCGGGTCGATCAGGCGTAATTCCGCCACGGCAGAGCCCAACGCGGCCTGTAGATACATCTCGCCGGGCAGATCTGGCACCATTGGCTCAAACAGCCCTGACCAGCGGGCGTGACCGCGTACGGTGCGTTCATGAAATTCAACCCAGCGTAATTCATTTGCCAGCCCATCGGGGTTATCAGCGATCTTTCCCGTGGCATCGTACATCTGGAAGGGACGATTTTGCTCATCAATCTCCGAAACCAGACTCACATGATCGATCTCGCCATCTTCGCTCAGGTCGAAAAAGACAATATCGCCCGGCAAATAGGGCAGCGCGTGCGCCAGCATTTGCCCGGAATAACTCAGATAGCGCCACATATCGTGGGCGTTGCGGGCATCCCGCCAATTATAAAAATGCTCCGGCTGAGCGCGGTAATCTTGTTCCAGCGCGGCCTGGATGTTGAATTCGGCCCCCCATGTATAAGCGTCCAGCACCAGATCGGTGCAATAGCCCGCTGCGTAGCCGTGGAAAGCGCCGCTTTCGCCACGCTCGGCGGCATATGGCATTCCCAGGTCTTTCGCTGCCTCAGCGAGGATATTTTCGGGATAGGCTGTGAAGTGGATGTCGGCGAGGGTGGCGTCAATATTAACTAACCTGGTGCGCGGCCCAAAGGTATACCCGTCTTTGGCAGGAGTCAGAACTGTAACCCCGGGTGGGTGGCTGCCAAAGAAGAAATATCCATTCTCATCGGTGTAGACAGTCTCTCCATCTGACGTTGCGATATTTACGAATCCCAGTGGGCTGCCAAGCGCGTCAGTGACTCGCCCGCTGAAGGTAAGCCCCGCTTGCCCTTCGGCGAACAGATAAATCTGCGCCACGCCGCGAGCATCGTTTTGCGCATAGGCAATCGAATGTCCGTCTTGTGAGATAGCTACGGATTCAACATTGGCGGGTGTAAGCGTAATGGTTTCAGTGGTATGCAGGTCAACTTGCTGCATCTGGTTGCTGTTGTTTTCCGCGGATTGGGTTGAAATGAGTGTAAACCCATCTCCCGAAAGGGCAATTTGCGGGCCGATGGCGCTGCTGGCGGGCAGGGTGGCGAGGCTTTCGGCGGTGTAGTTATAGGGTTTGAAGAGCAAGATTTCGAAGGTATTGGCGTTAAGCTGCGCCAGGCCAACAAAGGTGACCGCGTCGCTGGAACTGGTGATTTGCAGTAACTCGCGTTGACGGCCATCTGCCGGAAAGTTCAGATACGAAGTTTCGGCTGTCACGCGGTTGTGATAATAGAGACGGATTTCGCTGTCGAAAGACGTCGCCAATGTTGTGGCTTGCGATGAGAAAACGACGGTATGCCCATCGGATGCGATCGCCAGTTGCTCGCCGGAGTCGGCGTTGCCCTCCTGCCCGCGTGTGCCCACCGAAACGCGGGTTGTGTGCCCGCTCAGGCGGTCGTGGATGAAGACATCACTGGCGTCATTCGTATCTCCCAGAACCAGGTTGCTGGCGTGAGACATAAAGGCTATATAACGCCCCGTGGCCGAGATGCTGGGGTTGCGCGAATTGCCATTTCCGCTTTCGCCGCGGTTGTTGACTGAAATGCGTTCTGAGATGCCTGTTAATCGGTCATACGCATAAATATGGCTGTAGTGCTCGCTTTGTGCCAACCCAGGAACGAGCGTTAATGCAGTCGATTGAAAAACAACCACGCGCCCATTCGTTGAGAGCATGGGCTGTTCGGCGGGGGCATCGGTTTGCTCGCCGATGGATGAAATTGAAACGCGTTCGGTGGTTGCGTTTAGCCGGTCGTGGACGAAAATATCGGCCAAGGTATTCGTATCCCCTTCGACCAGATTATTTGCCTCCGAGCGAAAGGCCACAAAACGTCCATCGCCAGAAAGGCTTGCATGGCTGGATGGCATATTGCCCATCTCGCCGATGGATGAGAGAGATACAAGGCGCGGTTCGGTCTGGATTTGTGCGCTCACGGGGGAAATTGTTAGCGCGAAGACGCAAAAGAGAAAGGGGAGTTTATATTTCATCTGTGTGGAAATACTAAACAAAGAAGCACGAAGATAGCTAATAAGAGTTTTGTGTCCCTTTGTGGTGAAACTTTACAAATTATGAAATCGTCGACAAAAGCTTGAAGACGCGTCATTCTGAACGGAGCGCAGCGGAGTGAAGAATCCCTAACCGGAATGTTGAGAAGTGCCTATACGAGTGATGAATCAAACCGCTTCAAAGGGATTCCTCGCTACGCTTGCTGCGCTCGGAATGACGATGCTGGTTTCACTGTTCAAGCTCCTATTGACCCATACAAAAAATTACAAATTTAACCAGCGTGTGGCTTCATCTGGAAGATTTTGCAATGGCCCAACACGCGTGGTGCATTGCGGGAGAGAATCGACGAAGGAACGTCCGTAGCTCTTTGAGATTACGCGACGGTCCAGAATCACAGCCACACCGCGGTCAAACTCGGTGCGGATCAAGCGGCCGAACCCTTGTCGAAACTCCAGAATCGCTTCGGGGATCGTATACTGGTAGAAGGGTTGCTCAAAGGTCTCGGAGCGGGCAGCAATCACCGGGTCGGAGGGCACCCCAAAGGGGAGTTTGACGATCACCAACACCGAGAGATCATCTCCGGGGATGTCAACCCCCTCCCAGAAGGCGCGTGTCCCCAATAAAACAGCCTGATCTGCGGCACGGAAACTTTCCAGCAAAGAATGCGGCGAAGCGCCTTCGCCCTGCTCGAAAACCAGAATCCCCGCGTCGCCCAGCGCCGATGAAATCGCGCGTGAAGTGCGTTGGAGTTGCGCATACGATGTAAACAGCGCCAACATACGCCCGCCGGTTGCTTTGGCAAGATGTATCAGGCTGCTTTCGATGGCACGCTGGTGCCCGTTGCGGTCACTCGGTTCAGGGATATTATTAGGGATATAGAGCAGTGTAGAATTTTCGTAATCGAAGGGAGAACCGAGCGCCAGTTCTTCGGCATCTTCGGCGCTGAGCCGCCCGCGCAAGTAGTCAAATTCGCCCGCCGTCGTCAGTGTTGCCGATGTCAGAATCATGGAAATTTTTTCGTGCCAGAGATGTTCTTGCACCAACGGCCCAATATGCAGCGGGGCGGCCTGCAGGGTAATGCCGCGTCCGTTGGCGCGAATTTCGGCCCAGTAAATCTGTTCGGGCTGTGGCTCAAAAACCAGCGCTTCCACATTTTCGATTAATTCGCGCAATCGTTTGTAGGCGTTTATAATTTCGTGGTATTGCTCTTCGAGCGCGTCAACATCGCTGAAACCAGCCTCGCCAATATCGTGAATTGCCTTAGCAATTTGTTCAATTTTGCCAAGCAGGGCGGTGGCCATTTGGTGAGTATCTTCCCACGAAACTTCAACTTCCAACCAGGCGGGCTGGACGCGCGTCCCTGGCAAAATGCGTACCTGCTGCGCGTAGGGGCCAATTGCCTGGCCCTCGCGTTGCTCGAACAGAAAATGATCGATGGTTTCAAAGAAAGCGCGCGAAAGGCTTTCCAGTTGAAAGGCGTGATCGCTGGCGCGCTCGACCAGGTGGCTGATTCCGGCATACTCGCTGGGACTCACTCCGTCGTGCAGCAGTGACAACAAACGTCCCATCAAGCCCGAAAGCCCGCTGGATGCTCCGGTGCGGTAGCTGCCCAATTCGCGCAGCAAGCGAATAAAGTCAGATTGTGTGGCGCGGAAACTGAGCGCGTTGGTGCTGGCATCTTCAAGGTGGTGGGCCTCATCGATAATCAGATACTGATATTCGGGAAGTACGCGGCTGCCGGTGGCGACATCGGCCAGCAGGAGGGCGTGGTTCACGACAATTAGATGCGCGTTTTGTGCCGATTGGCGGGCGCGATAAAAGGGACAGGCTCCCCCAGTATGTTTAACACAATTATCAGCAGAGCAGCCATCATCTGCGGCAGATAATTTGCCCCAAATTTCGCGCTCAATCGGGCCATTTAGGTTGATATTCCCGCGGTCGCCATTACCACCACTTTGCAGCCAAACCATGATCTTGGCCAGAACGCGCAATTCTTCCGCCGTATCTGGCCCGCGGCGGCGCATTTGTTCCAGGCGGCGCGGGCAAAGATAATTATTGCGGCCTTTGAGCACCGTTGCAGCTACTTTTAAATTTAGCGCTTCTTGCAGGTCAGGGATATCTTTGTTGATTAGCTGATCTTGTAGGTTGATGGTATTGGTAGAGATCACCACGCGATGCTCATTTTTCAAGGCCCACAGCGCTGCCGGAATTAAATAGGCAAACGATTTTCCTACGCCGGTGCCCGCCTCTACCATCAAATGCCGACCTTGTGAAAGCGCATCGCTGATGGAGCGCAGCATTTCAACTTGTTCCGGGCGATGTTCGTAATTCTCAAAAAATTTTGAGAATTCTCCGCCGTATTCGAGGACGGAGGCAACTTCGTCGCTGTCTAGGGGGATGGTAGGTTCAAGCGGCGTGAGCGTTTGTGGGGGTGGCTGTTGTGCGCTGAATAATGGGCCAAAGAATCCGCCGCGTGCTTTGCGGGCAGGGATAACTTCTTTCGAGCGCGCGCGCAGCACTTCAAAAAACAACCCATACCCCCCCCAATTTTCGATATCATCGCCAAGTCGGACAATTTCGCCCAAAATTTCGATGGGTAGTTCGAGAGCGGCTTCATAGAGTTGGAGATAGACACGATGAGTAACTTTGGCGTCATCCAGAGCGCGGTGTGTGGCAGGCAAGATGATACCGAGCGCCTGGGCCAGCGCGCCGAGCGCATACCGTCCGGCGTTTGGCATCAATACGGCGGCCATTTCGTAGGTGTCCAGGGGTTCGTTGGAATGCAAAATTCCATGCTGTTGCAAAAAACCGAGATCAAAGCGCACGTTATGTCCCAGTACGGGCGCATCGCCGACAAAATCAACCAGATCGTGAAGCACTTCGTGGATCGAAGGTTTGTCGCGCACCATTGCATCGGTGATACCGGTTAATTGTGTGATATGGGAAGGTATGCGCTTTCCGGGGTTGATGAGACTGTGCCATTCGCCGTCAATCCGGCTGCCACGAAAGCGTATCGCGCCAATTTCGGTGATGCTATCCGATTTTGGATTCAATCCAGTTGTTTCAATATCCAGTGCTACGATGGTAGTTGTCATGTAGAGAATTATACTGTAAATGCAAAAACAGGGTGCGGGCAACATATAACGCTGCACGCACCCTGTTTTTTTGCTAAATTTTAGGGATTTTTATGGGCAACAGAGACGGATGTCCGTAATTTTTTCAATAAACGGATCAATCGCTTTTTTTACTTTGCTTTCATCAAGGCCGGAAACTTTAAATGTGACTTCACGGTTGCTGGGGTCTTCACCTGCGGTTTGCCCAAATGAAATGAAGTTGCCACCGGCTTCTGCAATGGCCTTTGTGAGATCTGCCAGCTCACCAACTTTTTCGGGGATCATGGCAGTGACGCGGATGCCCTTTTCTCTGGCGCCCATCAATTCAAGGAAAATTTTGAAGAGATCGGTTTCAGTGATCATGCCAACAACTCGGTTATTCTTCATCACGGGCAAGCCGCCGATTTTATTATCCGCCATGATGCGGGCTGCTTCTTCAACTGGAGTATCTACATCGATGGAGAGAATCTCCGCTGTCATTACATCTTCTACTTTGATTTTACTAAGCAGATAATTCATTTCCCAGATACTTAGGGAAGTCGCTGGGGAGGGGGATGCGTTGAGCAAGTCTTTGTCCGATACAATCCCAACCAGTTTGCCGCCTTTAACTACCGGTGTACGGCGAATATGTTCCTTGCGCATCAGGTTAACCGCTTCGGTGATGGGTAAGTCTGGCGCAATCGTAATTACCGGATGAGACATTCTTTCGCCTACTAACATGGTTTACTCCTTATTGAAAAAAGGCAACTACTCTCAACCTGTTTTTTGTTTAGTTCCTTTTTGAATGACGGGTTTTCCCCTATATCTGGGGGTAACTTCGGCAATTCCCAAAGAGCTATTTTCAGTATACCGGTAAATAAGCCGAGCGATTAGTGATAGTCATCATAAAAAACGAATGACCTATTTTTCCCGCTAGCCGCCGAGATAGGCTGCCTGGATATGTTCATTATTGATAAGTTCGCGCGGCGTGCCCTGAAGTTCTACTTTGCCGTGTGATAATACAAACCCGTAATCGCTAATTGCCAGCGCCATCTGTACATTTTGCTCGACCAGGAGCATGGAGATGCCAGCCTCTTTGAGGCGACCCAGCCCTTCAAATAGATCCAGCACCAGCACCGGAGCCAATCCCAGCGAGAGTTCATCCATCATCAAGATGATTGGTTCGCCCATAATGCCGCGTGCTACGGCGAGCATCTGTTGTTCGCCACCGCTCAGAGTGCCGGATTTTTGATTTTTGCGTTCCAGAAGTCGTGGGAACATTTCGTAAACCAGTTTGAAATTTTTATCGATGTGTGGGCGCGCGCGTGGCGGCGATGCCCCCATCTCAAGGTTTTCGACCACACTCATGTCGGTGAAGAGTTGCCTGCCCTCAGGGACAAGAATCAGCCCGTGGGCGGCCTTTTCATGTGCTGAGAGTTTGCTAATATCCTCACCATTGAAATGGATGGAACCGCTCCAGGGCTTTAGTAATCCCATGATGGTGCGCAACATGGTGGTTTTTCCTGCGCCGTTGGTCCCAACTAGCGAAGTAAGTTTGCCGGGTTCGAGCGACATGGTTGCGCCCCAGAGAATTTGGACTTCACCGTATCCGGAAGTCACGTCTTTGATTTCAAGAATACTCATGGCTATACCTCTTGCTCATGCTGCCGCATCAGTTTTTCAGCCAGCTTGGGATCGCCCAGATAGGCTTCGATCACGCGCGGGTTATTTTTGATTTCATCGGGAGTCCCCTCGGCAATTTGCGCACCAAAGTTAAGCACAATCATGCGATCGGAAACATTCATCACCGCGTCCATAACATGCTCGATCATAATGATGGTGGTGCCTTGTTCACGAATCTTGTGTACGGTTTCGACCATGGCGGCAATCTCGGAGGGGTTTAACCCAGCCAGAACTTCATCGAGCAGGATGATTTCGGGTTGGGCGGAGAGGGCGCGCGCCAATTCAAGGCGTTTTTTCTGAGCGATATTCAGGCTGGCGGCCAGTTGTTCGACGCGCTCTTCCAGCCCTACGAATTGCAGCACTTCCATCGCCACCTCGGAAGCTTTGCGCAATCCGTAGCCGTGGCGGCCAAAACATGCCCCAACGACTGCGTTTTCGAGTACAGTAAGTTCATTGAGCGGTTTAACAACTTGATGTGTCCGCGCCAGTCCTTTGCGAGCCATTTCGTAGGTCTTTAATCCGGTGACATTTTTTCCACGAAACATAACCCGGCCTTCACTTGCCGGATAAACGCCATTAATCACATTGAAAAGCGTGGTCTTTCCAGCGCCGTTGGGGCCAATCAGACCCATGATCTGGCCTTCGGGGAGGTCGAATGTGACGTTGGAGAGCGCTTTAAGGCCGCCAAAGTTCTTGGATACGCCTTCTACTTGTAAAATAATACTCATTGCAATACCCTCCGAAGTACTGGCACACGATTACGAAGCCAGCCAATAGCGCCTGCCGGGATAAATAACACGATGAGCAGCAATAAAACGCCAGATACAGACAATTGAATATTCTTAAAGAAATCGCTTGTCACAAAATAACCGCGCATTCCCTGGTAGGCAAATGCGCCCAAGATCGGGCCGAGTACTGTACCTTGCCCGCCCAGCATCACCATGACGAGTAACTCAATCGAAGCGTGCAGCGGGAAGGCCACATGGGGCTCGACATTGCCGTTCTTGAAGAAAAAGAGCACGCCTACCATACCCGGTATCAGTGCCGAGAGTACATACGCCCAGGTTTTGGCGTTGGGTGCAATGACACCCATCACCTCGGCGGCATCTTCATCCTCGCGGATCGCTTGCAAACCCAGGCCAAATTTTGACGTGCGCACAAGATGACTGATGACGAGCGCAATGGCCGTCAGACCAGCCATGATATAAAACGCCATATTTAATGCTTGAGCTGCCCCTCCGTATGATTTATACACCGAGAAGTTCAGGGTCATGCCAATCGGCCCGCCGAACAAGTCAAAATTATTAACAAAAGCTTTCATAGCCTCGTTAATCCCGATGGTAGCCAGTGCAAAATATGCCCCGCGTAACCGCAAGATCGCTTTTCCCAAAACATAAGCTAGTATCGCTGATGCAATTCCGCCCATCAGCA
Organism: Chloroflexota bacterium; assembly: GCA_018648225.1. Classification (NCBI taxonomy): domain Bacteria; kingdom Bacillati; phylum Chloroflexota; species Chloroflexota bacterium. Next base: position 12,391 of record JABGRQ010000056.1, on the reverse strand, counting down.
TCCCCGCCCAGATGGACCATCCCAAACCATTCACCAGGTACAGGCCCACATAACCGCCAAAACCGTAGAAAACAATATGCCCAAAGCTGACATACCCTGTATAGCCCAGCAATATATTTAGGCTGGAGGCCAGAGCAATGGCTTTTAGAATGGTAAAAATACTCTCGCGGTTCGAAACACTTCCCGATAGGGCGGGCCAGATAGCCATACCTATAATCACCAGCAACGGGACGACAAGACCGAGATGATTCCGCCAGTTTTTCATTTTTTTGCTCCAAAGAGGCCGCTTGGGCGAACCAATAAGATCAGAACGAATAAACCAAACTCGATTACTGGCACCCAAGATGTTTCCAGAAAAGCGGGGATGATGCCTTCAAGCATGCCCAGAATCAGCCCGCCAAAAAGCGCGCCCACTGGATTCCCTAAGCCACCCAACACGCCGATGACGAAGCTTTTGAGTTCGTAGTTGGCGCCTGAAAGAATGTTGAAAGGAAAAAAAGTAGCGATTAAGGCTCCCGAAATCGCGGCAAGCATCGTTCCAATCCCAAAGCTGAGCGCCAGAATTCTTGTAGATGGGATGCCCATCAGCTCCGCAGCGGAGCGATTATTGGCAACTGCGCGGATATATTTTCCGGGGCGGGTTCTATACAGGAAGAAATACAATCCACCGGTGACCACTAAGGCGATGAGTGCAGCAACCAGCCGAGTACCGAGTATTGTTGTATTTCCTAATGGAAAGCTGCCCAGGTTGAAATCTACATTATAGGGTGATGTGGTGAAGACGGCTGTTCCAATCCCAATGATAATCATATTGACTGAGAATGTAGCCAGAAGCGAAGAGAGGTGTGGCGCGTTGATCACCCGGTGGACAGCTATAAAGTAAATTAAAATTCCCAGCAACAACCCCAAAACTGCGACCAGGATGAGGCCCAAATAGGGGTTGATGCCCATGCGAATGAACAAGATGAAGGTGCTGAACATTCCCAACGCGATGATTGGCCCATGTGACAGATTGATGACATTCATTACACCCCAAATTAATGTCAGCCCCATGGCGACGACGCCATAAACGAATCCCAGTAAAATACCATCGGGCAGAGAAGTTAGAAGCAAGTTAATTTGTTGCATAGTGGCTCCCAATAAAAGTCAGAATTTCAAACATCCCTTCAGATATTTGTCCTGAAGGGATGTTTGAATTGTTGATGTGGATTATGGAGCCGGGATCGGATAGAGCGGCTCGGCGGTGGCGACATCGGCGGGCGCAATGATCACGCGCGTCAACTCGCCAGCGTCATTCATCTGCCACTGGGCTACAACCATTTTGTGCGCGATTTGCAAACCATGCGCTTCTTCGGATGTGTCGAATTGGATGCCACCATAGAAGGTCATCAGATCCATGGCATTCAAAGCGGCTTTAACGGCTTCGGGGTCAGCCGAATCGGCATTGATGATGGCCTTCTGGAGTAACAGGCCTGCTGTATAGCCTCCGGCGGCGTGATAGGTGGGGGGATCGCCAGCAACGGCTTCATAGGCGGCTGCGAAATCTTCGCCCGTGGGGCCAAACCATTCCATGCCCATGTTAGCTGCTTCGGCTTCGGTATGAGTAGCTGCGAGTTCCCATTGGCTGGAAACAGCAATGCCAAGAGCCGCATCGCCCAATTCCGGGAACTTGGAGTCGGCAGGGGCGACCAACAGATAAGCAAAGTTTAGGCCAATCTGACGCTCGTAAAGGGCGCGAGCCAGAGCCGTGCCATCATTATAATGACCGCCGCCGAGTAATACGGTTGCGCCGGATCCGGCAATCTTGTTGACGATTGGGCCGAAGTCAGCCGTGTCGGATGCGTAGCTTTCTTCCAGAACGACTTCAAAGCCTCGATCTGCAAGATAGGGTTTGATACCTTCGACAACGCTGGTGGAGAATTTTGCGGCTTCGTAGACCAGGGCGATTTTGGCATCGGGATCGAGTCCCTGAAGCATATCCACTGTGCTGGACATATACAGGCTTCCGGGGGTGTAGAGTTGGAAGAGACCGGTATTGCCGGTCTTGTAGGCGGCATCGTCGGCTGCGCCGGTGGTAATCATAACCTTGCCGTTTTGTTCTGCAACGATGGAAGCCGCGGAGGTCAGACCTGACGAATAGGGGCTGATCAAGAAATCGGCGTTGTCTTCAGAAATCAGACGGGTGTACAGTTCCTGTACGCGCTCAGCGGTAGATTCATCATCATAGGTGACAAATTCAAACGTGACGACTGTGCCATCGCTGAGTGTGACGCCACCGGCTTCGTTGACCTGATTCATCCACAGGGAGAAGCCGTTCACCTGACGCTTGGAAGAGACTTCCTGAGAGCCGGTTATCGAGGAGGTAAAGCCGATAACCACAGTAACTGGCTCGGGGGCTGAAGCAGCTTCCTCGGCAGGCGCAACTTCTTCTGCCATTTCTTCTTCAGCCGCAGCTTCCTCGGCGGGAGCGGCCTCTTCTTCGGCAGGAGCAGCTTCTTCCGCCATTTCTTCAGCCGCGGGTGCTTCTGCTGGCGCAGGTGAGCAGGCAGCCAATACCAAAGTGCTAACAACCAGTAAAGCAAAAAGTAACGTAAATAGTCGTTTCATTCCATTCCTCCGAAATAACTTTAATGATCCTAATGATTGAACACCTTTATTACCTTTTTTTCTTAGACACACCTCCTTGACTTGAATAGAATAGAATTTGTCCAAGTGAAGCGGTAATCATAATTCTACGACGCGGTTTCCGCGCTAGTGGAACTGATTATAGTGAGAATTTGCAAAGAAAAGATAAAAAAAAAGCTGCTAACCTAAAAACAATATAAATTCCCCCTAAAATTATCCGTAATTCGCTTTTGAACTTTCTCCTGCCGGAAGAACAAAAATCTTATTTAGTGATATATTGCACGGGGGGTTCAAAGCGATACCCAATCCCCCGTTCTGTAAGCAAACATCGTGGGTTGGATGGGTCAAGCTCAATTTTTTGGCGTAGATGCCCAATATATACCCGCAAATACTCGGTTTCTTCGCCGTATTCTGGCCCCCATACATGTCTGAGAATCGCCTGGTGCGGCAGCACTTTTCCGGCGTGCTCCATCAAATAGATGAGCAAATTGAATTCGGTTGGCGTTAGCTTGATGCCCTGCCCGCGCACGCTAACGCTGTGCCGCTCCAAATCCACGATGATTTCTCCGTGAATCAACTGACCCTGGCGCGTAGGCGATTCGGCCCAGCGCGAGCGGCGTAATACAGCTTTGACGCGTGCCAGTAGTTCGCCCACACCAAAGGGTTTTGTCAAATAATCGTCTGCCCCCAGATCGAAGGCGCGTACTTTATCGCTTTCTTCGTCCAGCGCTGTCAAAATAATAATCGGAACCGTCGAATGTTGTCGAATACGCCGGGTGGTTTCCAGACCATCCATACGCGGCATCATCATATCCAGAATGACCAGATCGATATTTTGCGTATTGAAGATTGCCAACGCTTCAAGCCCATTCGCCGCAGTAACGACTCCAAAGCTGCGTACTTCCAGATTGCGCCGCACAAAATCGCGCAGTGTTTTTTCATCGTCTACAACCAGTACTACTGGATTATTCATTATTTCCATCCTTCACAAAACTTGCGCTGCCGCAAGCAGGATCATTCTGAATTGCTGTCCTCTGGAATGCGAGGCAGCGAGAACATGAAGCAGGCGCCGCGTTCGGTGGGTTCCAGCCAAATAGTGCCCTGGTGCGCCTGTACAAAGCCTTTACAGATCGCCAGCCCCAAACCGGCGCCCGACGTGTTGCGAGATAGGCCATTTTCGATTCGATAAAAACTATTGAAGATGCGCTCGCCTTCATCGGGATGAATGCCAGGGCCTTCGTCGGCCACCGCTACGGTAATCTGATCTTCGTCGAAACTGGCGCGCACATAAATCGGCGAATCTTGCCCCGAATATTTGGCGGCATTTTCGATAATATTGCGCAAGACAACCTCAATGCGTCGTTGGTCGGCATAGAGTTGAGGCAGGTCGGAGGGTAATTCCACCTGCAAGCGAGAATCGGGTGTTGGGCTGGCGCGCTTGGCGGCGCGCTCGATGATCAGACCTAAATCACAAGGCCGTCGCTCCACTTTCAGGCTGCCCGCATCAATGCGTGAAAGGTCCAGTAATTCGTTTACCAATATCGAGAGCCGATCAGCTTCATCCGAGATTATTTTTAGGAAGTCTTGTTGAGATTGATGATCCCACTCAACATCAATAGCCAGCAGGGTGGAAGCATACCCTTTAATAGAAGCGAGTGGGGTGCGCAACTCATGTGATACCGTTGAAATTAAATTCGATTTCATGCGGTCCAACTCGCGATCGGCGGTAATATCGTTGATAATAATGCCCTGACCGAGTGATACGCCGCGAATATCGGTGACAGTAAATGAGCGCAGTCGATACCAAAATGTGCGTCCTTGCTGGATCAGGAAGAATTCAGCAATTTGCTCTTCTTGGCTGACCAGTGTATCTTTAATCCGTTGGAGATTTTGTTCCGGTTCGGTCGCGTGTCGGAGGATATGCTCCAGAATGTGATTTACCTCTGCGCCGGTAATCGCCTGGAGTGGTAATTCGCTCAACGTGCTGATGCGCCGGTTGGCATAAATCACGCGTCCCTCCGGGCCAGCCAGAATCAGCCCGGCGTTTAGTGAAAGGATCAGCGCTTCCAGACGGCGGGTTTGTTCTTGCAAGCGCATATCGCTGCGAGCAAATAAAGCCGCATTTTCGATTGCCATAGCGGCGTGATTAGCGAAGTTAGAAAGTAAGGAGATTTCCTGTTCGGTGAAGACGTGCGGTTTTTCTCGAAAGACCAGCAGCACAGAAGGCGGCGCGTAGTGTGTGTTGAGCGGAAGAGCCAATACCGCGCGATACCCTTCGGCGCGCGCCCCGGCTCGATCGGCGGCGAAAGATGGATTTGTTTCCGTGTCACTGATCTGGATCGGCTCTCCGGTGCGCAGGGCGCGCAAAGAAACCGAATGTGGCTCAGTGGGGTCGATGGCGATTAGATTGACATAGTGTTCGGATAAACCGCGGCTGGCGCGCACGCGGAAGATGCTGGCTTGTTCATCCAGCGCGATAATAGCGATCATCCTGGAGTGGAGTAAGCGTTCAACCTCCTCCAGAATTCTGTCGAGTACTGCTTGTGGCTCAAGCGTCGAGACCACCGATGCGCTCGTTTCCAATAAGGTGGAAAGCTCCTTGAAGCGCTCTTCAATAGATTCTTCCATACGGATAATGCTGCGCGCCAGCCGTCCCACCTGATCGGGGCGGTGGGCAAGTGTGGGCAGCATCGTATCGCGCGTTTGAGATAGATCGTGTGGTTGCCCGATGGTTCGACTATAAGCAGCGATAGCTCCGAGGGGTTGAATCACTAACCGGGTTAGCCCCGCCCAGAAGATCAAACAGGTGATCAGGAAAATGACCAGTGTAATTAGCGCACTGCGATAAAATGTGCGCGGCGTAGAAAATGCGGCTTCTGCGGGCCGACTGACAATGACGCCCCAACCGGCGCTGGACACCGGCACATAACTGTAAAGCCGCTCAATCCCATCGGGCGCGATCACAATCACCGAATCGACGCGCCCAAGCAGCAAGGGGTCTGTGATATAGGTGTGGCTTTCCGGAATTTGTGTGAGAAGTAAATCGGTATTCGAGTGTGCAACAATCTGGCTACTTGCATCGAGAATAAAGACTTCAAAACCTTCGGTGTCATCATACTCATGCGAAATCTTGGTTAGGGTTTGGCTGAGCGCTTCCAGTCGAATATTGGTGGCTACAACCCCCAGGAATCCCCCCTTATGATCCCAAAGCGGCATTACTGCCGTCGCTACCGGCTGGTTTGTAGTTGGCGAGATGCGTCCGTGCGAAATCAGCGGTTCGCTTGAGGCCAGAGCGCGTAAAAAATATTCCCGGAACGAGAAGTCATTTCCCACTGTCGAAGTTGGCCCCACTGGATAATGGAAAGCCATTTGCCCTGTCTCGTCGAGGCGATACACCAGATTGACCTCTGGCCGCGCGCTCATAAAATTGTTAAATATCTCATTCATGCCAGCGGTATTGTTTTCGATCACCGCATCATAGGAGCCTAATTTTTCAATCGCCCGGAGCGCGTTGCGCATGGCGAAATCTGTTTCCTGGGCAATCGACCGCGCCAAAGCCAGATCGGCAGCTTTGATATTATCTTCGAGATTACTCTGAGTCGTATGTGCAATCCAGAGCGTCGCTGCAATCACCGGACCAACGAAAAGAATATACAAGGCCATCAATTTCAGGCCCAGGTCTTGTTGAATTCTGCGTTGTTTCATGAATTATGAGAACTCAGGCCTCCGAGATTTGCCTGAATGATGATATGGGTTCAATCTGAATAGGACCTGGGGAATTGAGCAGCAATTTGCACAGATTGAACCCATTTTTCGTGAAGTTATTTTTACACAATCACTATGCATTGGCAAACGCTTCAATGATCCGAACTACATGTTTGGCATGTTTGAGGTATAAATCCAGGCGCACATTCTCATTTGGCGCGTGAGCCTGCGTGCCAGGATGTCCAACCCCGGCGGTGGCAACCGGCTGATTGAGTACGGTCACGAAGGGATAATTGGGGCCAGAGCCGCCGATCATGGGGACAATTTGCATGGGGACGCCGTACACATCTCTGGCAGTATCCACCACGAGCTGGATGAAGGGATCATCGGGGTCTGTACGTCCGGCTGGACCGCCGCCGAGGAAGGTGATCTCCACCTCGGGGAATCCCTCCGCATCCAGATGTGCCCGCAATTGTTCCAGCACTTGCTTGGGGGTCTGCGTGGGCACCAGGCGAAAATCGACTTTAGCCGAAGCCTGGGCAGGCAGCACCGTTTTTGAACCGGGGCCTTGATACCCCGAAGTCAGACCACAGATTGTGCAAGTGGGTTCGAATACCTCCGCTACACGCAAATCAACACCGCCGGTCAAGCCCTTGAGGAAAGATTTAACACCGTAGCGGGTTTGATATTCTTCGACCACATCCGGCAGCGCGCCCATCAGTTCGATATCGCGTTCGCTGGGGGGCAGCACAGCATCGTAGAAGCCCGGTATGCGGATGCGTTCATGCTCGTCTTTGAGCGTATTCAACGCCCATACCAACCGCCAGGCGGCGTTATGAAAAATTGAGCCGCCCAACCCGGAGTGAATATCAATATCGGCTGTTTTGACCGAAAGTTCCACGTAGCAAATGCCGCGCAAGCCCACATATTGCATGGGCACTTCTTCATGATTGACCATGCCAAACTCCCATACACAGGCGTCGGCGGCTAGTAATTCCTGATTTTTTTCGATGAATTCAGGCAGATGCACGCTGCCAATTTCTTCTTCGCCCTCGATGATAAATTTGATATTGCAGGGAAGTTCATCGACCTGGGCCAGCATTGCATCAATGGCAAACAGGCGGCTGGTGATATGCCCTTTATC
>JABGRQ010000056.1:0-4817 GCA_018648225.1 Chloroflexota bacterium | reverse complement strand
TATTTTCCAATCAGCCATTGCATGGAATGTGCACCAGCATAGGCAAAAATGAGCATTTTGATCGTCACGCCGATCCAAACTGCCAGAAAAAATTTATAAAGCGGCATTTTTAGTATTCCAGCAGCAACCCCCGCAATATCGAAAGTTGGATTAGGAATTGCGGCCAGCATCAGAATAGCCCAAAAACCATATTTTTCGATCCAGCCATGTAGGCGAGCGTAGAGCGCACTTTTTTCGACGACGCCCTGTCCGCTGAAACCAGCCAAATAGCCCGATAACTCTCCGAGCGCGCCACCGGCTCCGGCGGCAAGCCCCACCCCAAATGGAGAAAAAACGGCTCCCATCGTAAAGACCACGGCAATGCCAGGGGCGGGTAAAAATACTGTGGCATTAGTCAGCAGGGCTAAGAGAAAAATCCCCGGATATCCGTAAGCGGTGAGTTCTTTGGCCTGATCGCGAATGCTGTAGATGAAAAATGTGATCCCTATCACGATCAATAACGCCAGAATTCGGAAGATCGTCCGCGCGCGTGTATTGGGGTGCATAAGTATTTCCGATGGAGCTACTGGCTATTGGTGAGCAGGCGTTCGATGCGGGCGACGACCATATCCATCGCCACGGTATTGAAGCCGCCTTCGGGGATGATGACATCGGCATAGCGCTTGGACGGCTCGACAAATTCCAGATGCATGGGGCGCACTGTTTTCAGGTATTGGTGGATGACAGCTTCTGTCGTGCGACCGCGCTCAGTGATATCACGTTGTAAACGGCGAATGAAGCGGATGTCGGAATCCGTATCAACGAAAATTTTCACGTCGAAAAGTTCACGCAGTTTTTGTTCGGCAAAAATCAAAATGCCTTCCACAATAATAACGGATTGCGGCTCGATGGAGATGGTTTGCTCGGTGCGGGAATGTGTCTTGAAATCATATATGGGCAGATGGATGCGTTGCCACTGTTGCAATTGTTGCACATGCCGGGTGAGTAATTCTGTTTCCAATGAATGGGGGTGATCGAAGTTGATTTGCGCGCGTTGCGTGCGGGGCAGTTCACTCAAATCTTTATAATAGGCATCGTGTGGTAAGTAGGCAATTTTTTGCTTACCAACTTGTTCGAGAATAACATTTGCGACAGTAGTCTTACCAGAACCGCTGCCGCCGGCAATACCGATGACGATGGGGTTGGGGTGTGTGGGCATGATGAGATTATATCAGCAGGGCTTTTATTATCGCAAAAGAATTTACAGGCTCTTTGGGAATCCCTGCGGTAGTTGTCCACATTTAGGAGTGTAGGGCAATTCCCAAGAGTTAATTTACACGATACTCTCTAAATCGGTTTTTTGCACCCAGTCGCAAAATTCATCCAATGATGGGAAGATTTGTGTCGACATGGCGCGAATCACCCAATTTTCTTCCATCGGTGTGATGCTAATGATATATTTGCCATTATCGTAAGCGCGCACTATCTCGAGAGTTGTGCCCATGCTGGCTTCTGGCAGGTAGGCAATTAAAATATCTGAGAATCCCGCTTCTGCCGCCATCGCAAATAAGGTTTGTTTGGCGCGCTGGTCATCATATTCAACACTGTTAGGAAACAGCGAAAACGGGTCCACGATTTCAGCTGTGGGATGATTGATTTTGACGGCATCGCCGATGATTTGGCGATAATTCTGGGCCTGGATACCCTTGCCTTTGAATGAACCTTGCATAACGCCTGCGATAAAAATTTTCATAGTTTCTCCTAGTGATAAAATACCCGTTAGCAATCCAATAATTTGGAATACTGGCAGAATTAAAATATAAGAGCCACCGAAGGGAATCGAACCCTTAACCGATCGCTTACGAAGCGATTGCTCTACCATTGAGCTACGGTGGCGCGGCCTGGATTATACCAAGCAAATTCGCAACCATGCAAGCTTGAATAAAGTCTCTTGGAGTACATCATGCGCGTTGCCATGTTATCGTATCACACTTGTCCGTTGGCAATTCTGGGTGGAAAAGACACCGGCGGTATGAATGTCTATGTGCGTGAACTCACCCGTGAGTTAGGGCGCATGGGCATCATTGTAGATATTTACACTCGCTCTCAAGACGAACATGCGCCCCACATTTCGCATGATCTGGGCTATGGCAATCGTGTTGTACACGTTCCCGCCGGGCCAGAAGTGCCCCTGCCCAAGCAACAGCTCGCCGAGCATTTGCCAACCTTTGTAACGCATATTCTCGAATTTGCCGAGAAGAAGAATTTTCAATACGACTTGATCCACAGCCATTACTGGATGTCGGGGATAGCAGCAAGCGAGTTACAGGCTGCCTGGAATGTGCCCATCGTTCACATGTTTCACACCCTGGGGAAGATGAAACAACGCATCGCTCGTAATGCCGATGAGGCCGAAGGGGATTACCGCATCCGGGGCGAAAATGAAGTTCTCAAGCTGGCCGACCGGATTGTGGCGGCCACAGTGGCAGAGTTGGCTCAACTGGAATGGTTGTACCAGGCTGATGCAGAGCGGATCAGCGTGATTCCTCCCGGGGTGGATACCAGCCACTTTTACCCGATTCCACCCGATGAGGCCAAAGAATTTATCGGCGTTCCCGTTGACGACCGTATGCTGCTATTTGTTGGGCGCATCGAACCCCTCAAAGGCATCGATACCCTGATCCAGGCCATTGCCCTGATGCGCAAGCAGGGCGTGTTAGACCGTTATCATTTGTGTATGTCGATCATTGGTGGCGAACCGCATCTCAGCCGCCAAGCTCGCAGCGCTGAGATGACTCGCCTGCAAGATTTGAGCAGCGCCCACGGGCTGGATGATTTTGTCACTTTTTTGGGCCGCCGCAGCCAGGAGACTTTGCCCTACTACTATTCTGCTGCCGATGCGGTAATTATGCCCTCTCACTACGAGTCGTTTGGCATGGTGGCCCTCGAAGCGATGGCTTGTGGCACACCGGTGGTAGCTTCGCAAGTTGGCGGTCTGGCCTTTTTAATTCAGGATGGCGAAACCGGCTATCATATCCCCGTGGGCGATGCCCAAATGCTCAGTGAACGCCTGACCACATTGCTGGAAGATCATGCCTTGCGCCGCGAGATGTCGTGCAAGGCCGTGAATTTTGCGCAAGCCTATCAATGGAAAAATATCGCCACACGTATCGCAAAGCTTTATGAAACTGTATTGTTGGACTGATCTGTTTGGATAAAAGAACTCCGAGATTTAAAAAATCTCGGAGTTCTGATGACAAAGACGTTATCCTGCATTACGCGTTTATATCAAAATAGAACAAGAAAAAATTCTCGCGCTTCTGGGCGTCGAACATCCCGTGGGGAAAGAAATTCTTATTCACGACCAGTTTAACGTCTACATTATATTGATTTTTGACCCAGCCAATAAGTGTCGTTTGCATAGTCTGGGGGGTGTGCATAAGCGAGCCAGCATATTTGATGTTGGCGACTTCGATTTTGGATTGGGGCTGCATTTGTTCGCCGAAAAGTTTGGCAAAAGTTGGATTTTTCTGCGTCAGCATGGCTTGTGCCGCTTTTACTGCGGACATCAGCGCGTCGGCTGGCATTTTCTCGGCGGTGATGGCCATAACATAAACGGCTTTGACTGTAGAGACAGGAGTGGTTTCCTTCTTTTTCCTAAAAAACATGAGCTTCTCCTAAATTGCAAATTGTCCATCTTTGTAGAGTAGTTCCCCATCCACGCGAATTTCGCTGTCATTCCGGATATCACAGATAAAATCCCAATGGATGCTGGATTTGTTCACGCTGCCAGTTTCGGGGTATCCCGCGCCGACCGCCATATGGAAACTGCCGCCGATTTTCTCATCATAGAGGATGCTCTTGGTGAAGTGCGTGATGCCGTAATTGGTGCCGATGGCGAATTCGCCCAGGTAGCGCGCGCCTTCGTCGCTGTCGAGTTGAGTTAGCAGGTAAGCTTCGTTCTTTTTGGCGCTGGCCTGGATGACTTTGCCATCCTTGAATTCAAGCCGCACCCCTTCGACCTCGCGCCCACCCCGAATTGCAGGGTAGTTGAATGCCACCCATCCGTTGGCAGAATCCTCCACCGGTCCGGTAAAAACTTCCCCGCTGGGCATATTCTTCTTGCCATCCGAATTGATAAAGGTGCGCCCCTCGATGGATAGTGTCATATCGGCATTGGGGCTTTTCACGGTCACGATTTTCCTGCCCGCCAGCCAATCGACAATTTTTTGTTGCTCATCGTGGACGCGTTTCCACTCCGCTACGGGGTCATCGCAGTCACAAAAAGTCGCTGCGTAAACAAAATCTTCATACTCGCTCAGACTCATATCGGCTTCCTGGGCGTATGCCGGGCAGGGATATTGCGTGCCGACCCAGCGCAACTCTTTGGCCGCCGAACGGCGCATGTAAGTTTCGGTCAGGCCGCGGTTTGCTACAGCCCGAATGCGCTCTTTTTGTGGATCAATGCCGGTCAGGGCGCGGGTGTTGCTGGTGGCGCGCAACGCCATGAGCACATCGGCTTGCTCGTAGAGCATTTCATTAACCGGCGAAACCCACCCTAGAATTTTCGGACTGGCCTCGCGCAGGAATGCTTCTTCGATGGCATCGCTATTGAGCAGGACCGTGGGCTTGCCGCCCGCTCGCACCACCTGACGCACCACTTCGGCGACCAAGGGTTCGGCGGCCACGTCACCACGTACCATCACCCAGTCGCCGGGTTTGATTTCAACAGAATAATTGACTAATAATTCGGCCAGTTTGGTCATGCGGGGGTCTGCCATAAGTTGCTCCAATTCTACCCATCTCTCACAGGGAGAGAGCCAAGGTGAGGAAAATAA
>JABGRQ010000055.1 GCA_018648225.1 Chloroflexota bacterium | reverse complement strand
GTGTACTTATCTGATTAAATCGTTACCCTATCAGCACCACCTCCTTCCAGTCATAGTGATTAATCTTCGCGCTCAAAAGGACGCGTCAACGCTGCGGGTGCTCGCACCCGTGAAACTGTTGCCACTAATACCAAAATTGTCAGAACATATGGCATCATCACCGCAATATCCGAAGGGATGGGAATTCCTAAAACCTGAATCCATAATTGCAGTGAATTGATCATACTAAATAGCAACGCGCCACCCAACACCCCCCATGGACGCCAGGCGCCGAAGTACACCAGTGCGACAGCGATAAAGCCAAGCCCACTGGTCATATTCTGCTGAAAAACATTCAGCAAAGCGATGGATAACGAAGCCCCGGCAACCCCTGAAAGAGTGCCGCCCAAGATGATCGTAAAATATCGGACACGTGCCACACTGACCCCAAGCGAATCCGCGGCTTCAGGATTCTCACCCACCGCGCGGATTTTTAGACCCAATGTAGTTTTGTTCAAAACAAACCAGGCTACCGGTACGAGAAGAAAAGCAATATAAACTAGAATATTCTGGCGAAAGAAAATATCGCCAATGATGGGAATATCGCTCAAGCCAGGGATATAAATTTTTGAAAACCCTTTGACAGTCTCAACCGTGCCCAGCATTTTCTGGAATAACAGATCGCTCAGACCCAGCCCGAAGAGATAAAAACCAATCCCGCTGATCCCCTGCACAGCGTGCAGATTGACAGTCACATAGGCCATTGCCAGCCCCATCAACGCACCGACGATCATCGCTGCCAATATTCCCAGCCACAGATTCTCTGTTGTAAAAGCAACATAAAAGGCCGCAAAAGCGCCTAATAGCATCTGGCCCTCAACGCCAAGATTGAGTACACCGCTACGCTGTCCAAAGGCTTCGCCAATGGCTGCATATAAATAAGGCGTCGCCAGACGAATGCCCGAAGCCAAAATGCCCACCAAAACGGTTGTTGAAAGCAAGTCTGAAATCATGCCATCACCTCCACGCTTTGAGCATTTTCATCACCGGGGATTTGAGGCTGATCGTCATCATCTCCCACAACCAGGCGGCGGCGCTGACGGCGCCTTCGCCAAATTTCGCTGCTAACCACGAATACCACCACCAAACCATTGAGTGCGGTCACCAACGCCGAGGGAACCTGCACCACCCGCTGCATTTTGTTGGCGCCAACCAACAAAGCACCAAATAACACCGATGCCGGAATCGTCCCCAATGGATGCAACTGTCCAAACAGTGCAGCAACAATGCCATTAAACCCGGCGCTTCCGGTAAAGCCCGAAGCCGATCCATCAGTAATCATGCGGTAATTGACGCCGAAAACTTGCGTCGCGCCAGCCAGGCCAGCAAAAGCACCACTCAGTAATAATGCCAAAACAACATAGCGGTTAACTTTGATACCTGCATAACGGGAAGCATGGGGGTTCTGCCCCACCGCTCGGATGCGGTAGCCCAGGGTTGTGCGCCAAAGCAAAATATACACAAAAATTGCTAATACAACCGCGATCAGCGCGCCCAGATGCAAGCGTGTAGGAACCCAACGCGGCAGCCGAAATACTTCAAGCAGGCGGGCGGTTTGCGGAATTTGAGAGGCCAATTCAGCCTGTGCCGGGTCAATCATCGGGCCGCGCAGCAAGAAATTCATCAACTGCACAGCGATGGCGTTCATCATCACCGTGCTAAGAATTTCGTTGACATTGAAGCGCGCTTTGAGAAAACCGGGGATACCACCCCAAATCGCGCCACCCAAAAAACCGGCTAGCATCGAAAGGGGAATCACGGCCCAGCCGGGCCAATCTGTCAACGTGAGGCCCAGCAGCGTCGCAAAAATCGCACCAATCACCATCTGCCCCTCGCCGCCGATATTAATGACATCCCCGCGGAAGGAAATACAAATGCCCAGCCCCACCAACAACAGCGGCGTCGCCTTTACCAGCGTTTCCGCGATCGCATTGGTACTACCAAAAGCACCCTCCCACAAAGCGCCATAGGCTTCAATGGGATTAACTTTCAAAAGCAGCAACATCACCGCACCCACTGCTAAAGCCGCGATTGTGGCAAACACCGGGAGCAAGGCATCTACCAAGCGGGAAAACCACTCTTTCTGAAATAATTTTTGCATAGTCAACTCCCGATTATATTAATGTCCGCGTTCACCGCGCACATAGGGTACTCCCAACGCCGCCGGAGAACCCAGGCGTTTTCGGGCAGCAGCCCGTGACCCCATGACCAGCGCAACGATGGTCAACAAGAAAGGTGTCATCTGCAAGAAAAACCCTAAATTCGAATTAACATACAGCGGGTTCGCAAAACCAAACAGCAGCGCCGGGCCTTGCAAATCTAGGATACCGCGGCGGATAGCCCCAAAAAGATAGCCGCCCAACGCAGCACGCAGCGGATTCCATTGCGCGAAGATCACCAAAGCAATCGCGATCCAACCCTGGCCCGAGGTTGTCTGGCTGCTATACCAGCCCGGCGAAACCGAAAGGCTGATCGTCGCTCCTGCCAAACCAGCCAAACAGCCACCCACAAAGGTATAAAAATAGCGCACCCCATACACGCTGATGCCCATCGTATCCGCGGCAGAGGGTTTCTGCCCCACCGCCCGCAGATGCATACCAGGGCGAGTTTTGTGAATATAATACCAACTCAAGGGAGCAAAGAGATAACCGACGAAAACCAGGATGCTGTGATTCTCGAAGAAGACCGGGCCGAGGAAGGGAATCTGTGAAAGCAGCGGGATAGACACATCCGGGATCAGGGGAGGGTTCTGTCCGGTGAGGCCTTCACCCAATACCAGAGCCAGGCCGGTTCCCAAAAAAGTCAACGATAAGCCACTAACAACCTGATCGGCCTGAAAATGAATCGTTACCAACCCATGCGCCAAACTCAGAATGCCCGCGGCAAACATGGCCACCAACAAACCTACCCAGGCATTCCCCGAGGAAAGCGATACGCTAAAACCAGCCATCGCGCCCAGCAGCATCATACCCTCGACGCCCAGGTTCAAAATACCTGACCGCTCAGCAAAAATTGCGCCAATTCCAGCAAAGAGTAAAATCGTCCCGGTGGCTAATCCAGAGTGAAGAATGATCTCGAAGTTCATACGGTCTCCTGCTCCTTTCGCACAATGCGAACCTGATAGCGCAGTAAAACATCACTACTGATGACCATGAAAAGGATGATCCCCTGTAGCAGATAAGCCAAACCCGCGGGCTGAATCTCGCGTCCTGCGACAATGAGAGCGCCAAATAAAATCGAAACGATTATCACCGCGAATGGATTCAGTTTTGCCAGCCAGGCAACAATAATCCCGGTGAAACCATATCCCGCAGAGATTTTTTCCTGCAAACGGTGTACCACTCCCGAAATTTCAGACATCCCTGCCAAACCGGCCAGCGCGCCAGAAACCATCATCACCAGGATAATATTACGGGTAATATTTAGCCCGGCGTAGCGCGCCGCTTCGGGGTTGTCACCAATCAGGTTAATCTCGTACCCCCACCGGCTGCGTTTGAACACCCACCACATTACAACCGCGGCGATAAGGCCAAAAATCACGCCCACATGAAGGGTAATCCCCGAAAAAACAGGATACTCACGGGCCAGATCGGCCAAACGCGGCAACCAGGCCGTTTTCGGGAAGGTTGGCGTCATCTGAAAACCGGCATCGCTCCATTTATCAAAAATCCAGAAATTATTCCAGAAAATTGCCACATAGTTGAGCATTAACGTGGTGATGATTTCGTTGACGTTGTAACGGGCTTTCAAGAATCCAGGGAAAAATCCCCAAATAGCGCCACCGATCATGCCCATCACAACCATTGCCCCCAATGTGATGACCTTAGGCGCATCAGGTGGCACTAGCGGCACTAAAACAACCAGGCTTGCGAAAAACGCGCCTGCATAGAATTGGCCTTCCGCGCCGATATTCCACAACTTCATTTTAAAAGCCACAGCACATGCCAGGCCGATCATAATCAGCGGGGTAGCTTTGACCATTGTATCGGAGAAAACTGCCCAATTGCCAAACGTCGCTTCAAAAAAGAATTTTAAAACCCGCAACGGTTCGCCGCCGATGAACGCCAAAACAATACCAGAGATCAGAAAAGCAATTACCACAGAACCAATTGCGGTCGCGGCTGGCAACCATTTGGGCACATCGTCTGTGCGCTTTTCAAAGCGAATGGAAAATGGAAGGTTCATTGCGCGCTCCGTTTTGTGCCTGTCATCATCAAACCAAGCTCATTAATATCCGCTCCTTCAGCATCGACTATTCCCATGATTTCACCCTCATAAATCACGGCAATGCGATCGCTCAAAGAGAGCAATTCTTCTAATTCTTCCGAAACCAGTAAAATGGCGGTTCCCCTTTCGCGCTGATCGAGCAACAAGGTCTGAATGGCCTCGATAGCGCCAACATCCAGGCCGCGCGTGGGTTGAACCGCGACCATCATCTTGGGGCTGGATGAAATCTCGCGCGCCAGGATCACCTTTTGGAGATTGCCGCCTGAAAGTTTGCGGGCCATCGTGCGCACACTGGGGGCCAGAATATCGTAGGCTTTTTTCAGACCACGCGCATATTCACGCGCCTCGGTGAAGTTGATGCTCCAACCGTTGCCAATCGGCGCTTCACCATAGTTCTTCATAATCGTGTTTTCGGTGATCGTCAGATTCGGCGCGGTGCCAACTTTGGTGCGGTCTTCAGGGATATGCGAAACACCACTCTTGATGGCTTTACTGGGTGGCTGGTTGGCAACTTCTTCACCGTTAATTTTGATACTTCCCGTGCAAGGCCGCAAACCTGTAATCACTTCAGCCAGTTCGCTTTGGCCGTTACCGGCCACACCGGCCACCCCCAAAATTTCGCCCTTGCGCAATTCCAGAGAAATTTTATTGAGCGCTTTTATACCTTTATTATTCTCAGCGCTAACACTCTCTACCGACAAAACCACATCGCCAGCTTTTTGGGGTTTCTTTTCCACACGGAAAACAACTTCACGGCCCACCATCAACTCAGCCAATTTTTCACGCGTGACTCCTGCAATGCTAATACCCTCTGCTGTTGCCACCCCTTTACGCAACACAGTCAGCCGGTCTGCCACGGCAGTCACTTCTTGCAATTTATGGCTGATAAAGATGATTGATTTACCCATCGCAACCATCGAGCGCATAGTTTGGATCAAATCATCAATCTCTTGCGGCGCGAGCACCGCGGTGGGTTCATCAAAAATCAGGATATTCGCCCCCCGGTAGAGGGTTTTCAAAATCTCAACCCGTTGCTGCTCCCCCACGGACAAATGCCAGATTTTAGCCGTCGGATCCACTTTAAGTCCGTATTGATCTTGCAGCGCGAGGATTTTTTTATCATACTCGGCCAGATTCATGATGAATTTGGGATCATCCAAACCAAGCAGGATGTTCTCTGTTACCGATTGAGTGGGTACCAGCATAAAATGCTGATGCACCATCCCGATGCCTTTCGCGATTGCATCTTTGGGCGAGTTGAAATTTACAGTTTCCCCATGTATGTTGATCGTGCCCGAAGATGGCTTATATAATCCCGCCAAAACATTCATCAAGGTGCTTTTGCCAGCGCCGTTTTCACCCAAAAGAGCATGAATTTCACCCTTTTTGAGAGTCAGGTTTACGTGATCATTCGCCAAAACACCCGGAAAACGAATGACAATATCTTTCATTTCAACTGCGTAGGGCGTATCTTCCATGTATACTCCTTCAAACCGAAATGAACTATTTGTATCCAATTTCGTACTTCTGAGGAACTTACCAATCCCTATATAGTTGTACGCCACATAAAGATGGGTAAATCTCTCAAATAGTGGCAGAGACGACCGTTCTGATCGTCTCTGCCAAAAGAAAGAATAAGCTTTACTCTAGTTCGGGTAATTCTGCGGTGATATTTTCGTTCCACCAGTACATACAAGTGGTGCAGGGGCTACCGAATTGAGCGAAACCATCCAAGTCGAGCTGTTCGAGGCTAACACCCTCTTCGAGAACCAGATTGCCCTGATTGTCGGTGATGGGGCCTTTGAAAACGTCGAAGCGGGTGAATTCGCCAGCCAACATGGCAGACAAGGTGTCGCGGATCAATTGCAGATCAGCTTCGGGCAGATCAGCCGCGCCCGGTTGCAAGGTCTCGCCTTCCATGAAGCCGAGCAAGCCCATTGCGCCCGAATCAGCATCAAAGTATTCCCAGCCGCCAACCCAGGTACCAGCCATCGATTCTTCGACGATGCGAGCATAGACGGGACCCCAATTCCAGTACATGGAGGTGAGGCAGGCGTCCACGGTGCAGTTACCGCTGTAGTCATAGGTGATGCCCCATTTGCCTTCGGGGGCTACCTCGGCGGGAGCGGGAGTATCGGCACCAGTCATGACAACCTGAGCGCCGCCATCAAATAGGGAGGAAGACGCTTCTTTTTCAAGAATGGGATCATGCCAGGTGAAGATCCAACGCACGTCAACCGTACACTCAGGGCAGGTTTGCTGGGCGCCCAAAGCGAAGGCATTGCCCAAACGTAGTTCTTCGGGGATCGGGAAGGTGGCAATATAACCCAATTTGGGGTTGCCATCCACCATCGCGCGCGAGCCAGCCAGCATACCGGCCAGGTATTTCATATCTTCCATCGCGCCCATCAGGTTACCAAAATTGGCTTCATTCGATTTGAAACCACTGATGTGAACAATATTCACATCGGGGAACTCATCAGCAACGATTTCCGAAGCATCCATAAAACCAAAGGATGTGGTGAAGATGACATCGAAACCCTTACGAGCCAAAGAACGGGTTACTTGCTCAGAGTCGGCGCCTTCGGCAACCAATTCAACATAAGCAGTGTGTACGCCTTCGACATTGTCTTCAACATACATACGGCCAACATCATGGGCCTGGGTCCAGCCACCATCGTCATGGGGCCCAACGTAAACAAAAGCAACGTTAAAAGCGCCTTCTTCAACGGCAGGAATCTGATAACCACCTTCGGCTGCAGCAGCCTCTTCAGCGGGAGCTTCGGCAGCACCTTCTTCAGCGGCGGGTTCTTCGGCAGCCGGTTCAGCAGCGCCACCACAAGCAGTGAGTACGAATGCAGCGATCAGCAAAATGCTCAACAGCCACAGGAATTTATTCTTCATAGGTATACTCCTCCGAGATAAAAATCTTAGTTATTCGAACAAAAAGCGCAGTTTCAATTTCTATTTTTTTGCGATCTGCACCTCCTTTTCACATACCGGGGAACAAAAATAACCTAGCTCCCTGATAAAATTCGGAATAGTGCGATTCTACCATTAGCTTCCGCATTTTGTGGCGAAATTTACAAGTATCCTTCGGCTAATTCTATGGAACGATCCAAGTGCCGGTTTCGCCGCGCAATGCGCGTTGAATATTGGGCGGGTCAGTAATCAGGGCTTTTTTGCCGCCTTCTTTCAGGAATTTGACAATCGCCTGCACTTTGGGCAGCATACTGCCGGGGGCAAAGTGACCTTCTGCAATATACTGTTCGGCCTCGGCAACGGTCATTTCATCGAGCCATTTCTGATCAGGTTTGTTGAAGTTGACGGCAACTTTCTCCACCGCAGTAGAGATGATCAGTAAATCCGCGCGAATTAGATTCGCCAACAAACCAGAAGCAAAATCTTTATCGATCACAGCTTCAACGCCACGCAGATCGCCATCTTCTTTTTCGACCACGGGAATTCCACCGCCGCCAACAGCGATTACGGAGAAGCCGCTTTCGATCAATTGCTTGATGGCATCTACTTCGATAATATTGACAGGCAAAGGCGAGGGTACAACCCGGCGCCAGCCACGACCCGCATCTTCAACAAAATCCTGACCTTCAGCCATACGCTCTTTGGCGGTTGCTTCATCCAGGAACGAGCCAACCGGTTTGGATGGTTTTTCAAAAGCGGGGTCTTCAGCATCGACCTGCACTTGTGTTACAACCGTGACAGCGTGCTTTTTGATACCACGCTTCTTGAACTCATTGTGCAAAGCCTTCTGCGCCATATAGCCAATTGCACCCTGTGTATCGGCACCACAATAGTCCATCGGGACAGGATGTAATTCGTGCATCGCCAATTCGGAACGACGCAAGATGAAGCCAACCTGTGGTCCATTGCCGTGCGTAACGACCACGTCCCAGCCATCTTCAATCATCCCGGCAATGTGGTTCATCGTCTCTTTGATGGCATCGAACTGATCTGGAATCGATTGTCGAGTTTTGTCTATAATCAGCGCATTGCCACCAACGGCGACAACAGCGACTTTTTTCTCAGTCATAGACCTACCTCATCGTCAGGGCCATGACGGCCTTCTGCGCATGCATACGATTTTCAGCTTCGTCAAAGACAACCGAATTGGGGCCATCCATAACTTCGCTGGTAACTTCAACATCACGGTCAGCAGGCAACGGATGCATGTAGATAGCATCATCTTTCGCCAGAGACATCTTGCGCTGATCAGTGATCCAGCTCTTGTATTTATCCTGAAGCACTTTGCCTTCGGCTGCATCCTGAGTGGTCATTAAAGGCCCCCATGATTTAGCGTAAACGATGTCGGCATCTTTGAAAGCTGCTTCCATATCATCGGTGACTTCAAAGCCAGCGCCTGCTTTGCGCGCTTCTTCTTCAGCTTTCTCCATGATCTCAGGCATCAACTTGAATTCGGGCGGGTGCGCCAAAACGACATCCAGACCGAAGCGCGGCATTTGCAGAATTAGCGATTGCGGCACCGACATCGGTTTCAGGTAAGATGAAGCATAAGCCCAGGAAACCACCATTTTCTTGCGTTTCAGGTTACGACCTTTCTTTTCCATGATGGTCATCAGGTCGGCCAGACACTGGTGCGGATGGTAAATTTCGCACTGCATGTTGAGAATCGGCACGCGGGAGGCGCTGGCAACCAGATTGAGATAACGGTTACCAATTCCGAAGTCTACGTGGCGAATGGCAATGCCATCAAAATAACGGCCGAAGATTTCACCCATTTCTGTCTCGGTGTCGCCGTGCGAAATTTGGGTGGTGCGGCTCTCGATGAAAGCAGCATGTCCGCCCAATTGAGCCATCCCCGACTCAAATGAACCGCGTGTGCGGGTGCTGGAGAAGAAGAACAACATCGCCAGCGTTTTGTCGCGCAAATAAGCGTGGGGTTCGCCCAAAGCGCGCTTGCGCTTCAAATCCCAGGCTACTTCCAGAATAGTTTCGACTTCTTCCTTGCTGAAGTCCAGATCGCCAATCAGGTCACGTCCTCGTAAATCGGATTGCATTTTTTCTCCTATTATTCCATTTTGCCAGAAACTAAAGCCAACAACGCCATGCGCATGACAACGCCATTGAAGGCCTCTTGCCAGTAGCGGGACCAGCGGGTAATGTCCACATCCGGAGGAATTTCATCCATACGGGGCAGAGAGTGGAGCAAAATTGCGTCTGATTTCGCTTTGTTGACCAGCAGATCGCGAGTGATCTTGAAATTGGCCGGGGTCATATCCACATCACCATCACGCTCGTCGCGAGATTTTGTGTAATCGGGCTGCACGGTCGGCTCAACCAAAATGACATCCGCATTGCCAATCACATCGCCAACATGGTCTGCGAAATCAAAATTCAAAGCCATTGCTTCGAAATCATCTTTGTACTCATCGGGCATTTCCATACCAGGAGGCGCTACAAAGGTGATTGGGCAGTCGAACTGAGTCAGGGCGTGGCCCAGGGAGTGCATGGTGCGCATACGCATATCGCCAACAGCAACCCAGCTCAAACCGTCGATGGTGCCTTTTTCTTGCAGCACTGTATACAGATCAGTCAAAATCTGGGTGGGGTGCTCGCCCCAGCCGTCACCGCCATTGATGACAGGAATAGATGCCCATTTGGCGGCCTCGTGGGGGGCGCCTTTCTGGAAGTGGCGCATCACGATCATGTCGCCGTAGAATTCCAGCATTTTAACGGTATCTTTAATCGATTCCTGATAAAAATCGCCCGCGCGGGTCATCTTAGCATCAGAGAAACCCGTCACATGGCCACCCAGGCGGTGCATGGCGGCTTCGTGCGCCAGGCGGGTGCGGGTGGAAGGCTGGTAGAAAGCTGTTACCAGGGTTTTATCGGCCAGAAGGTCAGTGTTCTGGCGATTGCGAGCGATAGGCTCCAACTCTTCGGCAACTTCGAAGACACGGAAAAATTCATTACGCTCAAATTCTTTTAGAGAAAGAATGTCACGACCAGCAAAACTACGCATTGTAATAATCTCCTACTTTATATGAATATATGATCTTTTTTGTATTACCCATTTATGTAATACAGACTGCCCCGCACAGATTTGTCCTGCGCAGTCTGTATTGCACAAATTATATTTATCCAACACGCCGCACAACATGGAATTTGAAATATCCCGGCAAAAAATAGCTCAGCGAGTAATCAATCGGCAATCCTTCCAGGGTGAACAAGATGGATTCAAATAGCAAAACCGAATCGCCGCGTTGGATATCCAAAGCCCGGGACACATCTGGATTTGCGGCTACGGCCTTTATTTCAGAGCGGGCACTCTCTAATAACGGTGTCCCGCGCTTGAGCATCAGGTCCAACACCGAACCGGTAAATTCATTTGCCATCTCTTCGGAACTTAGATAACCACTGGGAAGCGTATCCACAAGATAGGCGACCGGGCGTCCCTCTGCCAAAATCACGCGTGAAACACAAATACCTTCCGTATCCAGGCTCAACTGCATCAACTTCGCCGTGGCGTTATCCAGGCGACATTTCGAAATCTGCAATTCGCCCATCGTGACCGGTAACCCAATGCGGTCTGCCAGCGTTTCGATGCTCTCCAAAACTTCCAGGCCGCTCTCGATCACCCGCGTCGGACGCACGACAAAGGTTCCTACGCCTTGGCGACGGCGCAGCAACCCCTGCGTTTCAAAAGTGCGCATGGCTTCACGCAACGTGGCACGCGAAACACCTAATTGTTCAGCCAGTTTCGGCTCAGAAAGCAAGCGTTCTCCCGGCTCGGCAACGGCGATAATCTCTTCAAGGCGACTGTGAATATTTTTTCTCATAAGCTACTGTCGAATATTATGATGTGGCAATGCCTTGATGTACTAACACAGGTGTAAACTCAAATTTAGTCACATCCACCAACCCAAGATCGGAGATGCGTAATTCAGGAATAACCACCAAGGCCAACAGGCTAAGCTGCATATTGGGGTTGTTGAGTGAGCAGCCACAGGCTTTAAAACCCTTTAGCACAGAAGCAGCCTTTTCGGCAACAACTTCGGCGCGCTCGTTCGACATCAGGCCGGCAATGGGCAATTCCACTTGGCCAATGATCTTTCCATCTTTGACAACGACCTGCCCACCATTGATCTGGCCGAGCGTGTTGGCAGCCTGGGCCATCATGGCTTCGTCCGTCCCAACCACAATCATATGATGGCTATCGTGCGCCACAGTGGTAGCAATCGCACAGCGCTCAGTGAAGCCAAAGCCATGCACCAACCCAACCATCACACCGCCGGTGCCTCTGTGCCGCTCTACCAGAGCGATCTTCAGGATGTCGCGGTCAAGATCAACGGAAATTTCACCATCTTTCGGTGTAACATCCATCCGCAAATGTTGGGTTGGCGCCTGGTTTTCAATTACACCAATGATATTTGCAGAAACTGGCGACTGATTACTTTCAACCGACAACTTAAAATCTTTTGCTGTTAGCTCTTTTCCTAAATGTACAGATTTTGTTGCCCAGTCGGGGTATTGGAAGGAAGGCAGTTCGATGAGCAGTTTCTCGTCTTCGGCAATCACCTGCCCTTTGGCAAGGACAAGCCCGGCCTGGAAATTGGAGAGGTCGCGCACCAGAAGAACATCGGCATAACGCCCGGGGGCGATCATGCCCAACTGGCGCGTCAACCCAAAGTGTTCCGCGGTATTGAGGGTTGCCATCTGAATTGCAGTGAGCGGCTCCAACCCTTGTTCGATAGCATGACGCACAACCCGATCCATGTGGCCGTCCCGGGTGATGGTTTCAGCATGGGAGTCATCCGTGCAGAGGATGAATCGCCGCGGATCGAGGCCATCTTCAAGAATGGCACCCACCTGGTTAGCGACATCATGCCAGGCTGAGCCATAGCGCAACATGGCCTTCATGCCCTGGCGCACGCGGGCAATGGCGTCTTCTTTGTGTGTACCTTCGTGATCGTCCTCGGGGCCGCCAGCCACATAGCCGTGGAAAGGCAAACCCAAATCAGGCGAAGCGTAGTGTCCACCAATCGTTTTCCCGGCGGCGCGAGTGGCTGCCATTTCAGCGTGCATTTTTTCATCACTGAGAAACACACCAGGGAAATTCATCATCTCGCCCAAGCCGATAATACCGTCCCAGGTCATGGCTTCGGCTACTTCTTCCGGACCAATGCTAGCGCCGGGGGTTTCCAGCCCCGGCGCAGAGGGTACGCAAGAGGGTATCTGCACCCAAACATGGATAGGCTGATTCCGGGCTTCATCCACCATCAATTTGACGCCATTCAGCCCGAAAACATTGGCGATCTCATGCGGATCAATAAACATGCCCGTAGTGCCACGGCGGGCGACAGCGCGCACAAATTCAGTTACTGTTACCATGCCGCTTTCAACGTGCATGTGGGCATCCAGCAAGCCGGGCACCAAATAACGCCCATCGGCTTCGATGATTTTTGTATTTTCGCCAATCGCATGGCTGGCATTTGGGCCAACGTAGGCAATAAACTCGTCTGCAATGGCAATATCGGTATGCGGAATAATCTCCCCAGACTGTACACTGACCCACCGCCCATCACGAATCACAATATCGGCAGGCGTGCGCCCCATGGCGACATCGACCAGCAATTGAGTTCGTTTTGTAATTGCATCCTGAAACATATATACCTTCTCTACTTCGTGATGGCAAGTTACATGTTGAAAGTTGAAGGTTGGAAAACGCAAACTCGCCAACTTTCAATTTGCTACTTTTAACTGTTCAACAACTGTGCTGCCAGTGCATTATGTTCAATAATGAGATTCGGCACATCCACAGTCACCATCTGGCTTTCTTTAACAACAAATTTACCACCCACAACCGTGTAATCGGCTTTCACGGGCGAGTTAAAGACAACCGAGGCTACCGGGTCGTGGAGGCCACCCGCATAGTCAATGCGATTGAGATTAATAGCAAAGAAGTCAGCAGCCTTACCCGGTTCGAGGGAACCAATATCGCCGCGGCCTAACACCGAAGCACTGCCGCGGGTTGCCAGTTCCAATGCCTGACGAGCTGTCATCAGGGGAGGGGCATCATCCCCCGAGAGTGAAGCTCCCATCAAACCGGCACGCACGCGCGAGGCCAGCATTGTCATGCGTACCTCTTCGAGCAAGTGCGAACCATCGTTGCTGGCGGAGCCATCCACGCCCACACCAACTTTCACACCAGCCTGTAACATATCTAAAATGGGGGCAATTCCTGAGGCCAGGCGCATATTTGAAGATGGGCAATGCGCCACCCCGCAGCCTGTCTTGGCATAGAGATTAATCTCATCATCGTCTACGTGCACCGAGTGCGCAAACCAGACATCATCGCCAATCCAGTCCACTTCTTGCATATAAGCAACCGGACGGTGTCCGAACATCTCAATACAAAATTCTTCTTCGTCCTGTGTTTCAGCTAAATGAGTATGCAAATGAACGCCATATTCGCGCGCCAACACGGCTGACTGGCGCATCAAGTCGCCGGTAACGCTAAATGGTGAACAAGGCGCCAAGACAACCTGAGTATATGAGCCGGGATTGGGATCATGATAAGTTTCAATCAGTCGCTGACTATCTTTAATGATCGTGTCTTCGTCATCAACAACGCTATCGGGTGGCAAACCACCCTTGCTCTCGCCGAGGCTCATTGAGCCGCGTGAGGCATGCAGACGCAATCCTGTCTCAAGGGCAGCGTGGATTTCATCATCCAGGCTTGAGCCGTTGGGGAAAAGGTAGAGATGATCGCTGGCTGTCGTACAGCCTGACAGCGCCAACTCGGTAAGCGCCGTCTTTGTCGAGATGCGGATATGCTCCGGCCCCATGCGCGCCCAGATCGGATAAAGTGTTTTCAACCAGTTAAAGAGATTGGCATCCTGTGCTGCAGGGACAACGCGTGTGAGTGTCTGGTAGAAATGGTGGTGGGTGTTAATAAGCCCCGGCAACAGAATATGGTCATTAAGATCAAGAATTTCATCGGCTGTGGCTGGCAACTCCGAGGTGAATCCGACTTGCTCTATAAAGCCATCCCGAATAAAAAGACCACCGTCCGCGATTTCACGACGCTGGTCATCCATTGTCACAAGTGTATTTGCATGGCGAACAAGAAGGGTAGCCATAGTATTCTCACTTTATTCTGTGCGGAGAAAAAAATCGAGAGTCGATAAATTGTCTGACAAGTTTAGTTTAACAACATTTTAACAAAAAGTCAATTGTCAGACAATTTATCAGGATAATGATCATAAAAAAAGCCCTCGCCATTTATGACGAGGGTTTTAGATCATCAAATATCAAACGGAGTTATTCGAACTCATCTCCAGCATCGTAATCAATGGTATAAGATGGGCTTAGCATCAATCTGCCACTACCTGTGGGCCGGACAAAGAAACTGCCAGTTGTCAGTTGGTAATCCAGGTAATAGCTATAGTTATATACACCAGCGACCATACGGAACGAATTTTCACCGGGGTTAAGCGTCACCAGATAGCTTGCCGGGCCCACCATAGACAAGACTATAGGGAAGGATGCGTGATTGACAATCACATAGCGCACCACATTGCCTTCTCCATATATTCGCTCCGGGGCATCAAACCATTCACAAGAACGCATAAAGAAATCGGTCCTGCCATTCGCTAAAATATCCACAACGCCGTTGAAGTCGGTGTCACAGGCATCATATTTGTAAATGGTTTCGCCAGAATATACCTCAATCTGATTGTATCCTGGTTCGATATCGAATGTTTTTTCTTCATACCCAATGAGTTCAAGACTAACCGTTACGCCCAGATGGTTATTTACTTCCATCACGGTTGGCTGGGTAGCACAAGGTAAGATGATAATTTCAACATCCTCTTCCATGTTGATCGCACCATCAATAATGGTGTTACCACAGGCCAAGTAAGCGTAAAAGTAGGTTTCATCATTGTCCAGCAAAACTTCGGCCGAACCTCCGGCAGGCACAATAAAAATCTTTTGGACGCTGTCATCGTCCGTATCATTTACGCCATAAGGTATATCCGCTCTGGAGTACACTTCCACCTGCACATCGTGTCTTGTTTTATTGACAACGCGAAATGTGCTGTCATCATCTGCTGCATACGCGCCAGTGAAAGCACCAACAGCAACCAGCAGGGCTGCCAGGACGGCGATTATTACTAGTTTTTGCCCTTTCATGGTTTTCTCCTTTCGTTCTTACCAACGGTGACAAAGTCACATATTTTTTAGTCAAGATAATTTTCATTATACCAACAAAACAAGTCCACGCCCACCAGGACAAAAGTATAACAAAATTGCAAACTATTGGAAAATATCGGGTAAGATAGTAGTAATGAAATCTCTGTTTCTTATGCGCCATGCAAAATCAAGCTGGAAATATGCGGACCTGACGGATCATCAGCGCCCGCTGAACAAGCGTGGCAAGCGGGATGCCCTCCGTGTGGGGCAATTCCTCAATGATGAAGGGCTTGTCCCCGAGGTTATTCTCTGTTCTACGGCGCATCGGGCAAGACAGACTGTGGACTCACTATTGGAAAGTTGCTTTTTTGATGGCGAAATCATATATCATGATAATCTCTACCTGGCTGATGTTCAGGTATATTCTGAACATCTCCAATCGCTAGGCGATGAAATCAACTCAGCGATGATCGTGGGGCATAATCCCGAGATCAGCCAATTTCTTGCGGAGATTTGCCAGGCTTACGAACACTTCACCACCGCTGCAATTGCCCAGGTATGCTTTGAGGTTTCATCGTGGAAACAACTCACTCTCGATTTAACTGGCGAATTGATAAACTTTTGGATTCCACGCGTATTGCCATAACGATTCAAGCAGGAGCAAATTCATGAACAAAACTTCCCATCCCCAATTTCCCCACACTATTCCTGAAGCAGCTTTTCATTCACCGATCTCTGTTTTAACGCTGCCAAACTATGTTCTTGAATTACTCACTAAAAACCAGATTCCTACCGTCGGCGAGCTAATGCAATGGTTGAAAAAAGATCGAGAGCAAGTGTTGGCGATTCGCGGCATTGGGCCGAAAATCCTGGAACAACTGGAGGCTGCTATCCAGAATTTTGCACCAACTCCATACGCGATAAGTGCGCCAAAATATCCGCCGCCGGTGCCAGCTTTGGCAGATTACTATAAATCACTCGGGGGCGAAATTTCAGTTTACGAGAAAAAAGAGCCGGAACCTATTGCACAACCGAGCGAACCTGATTATCCTCCGCCGGTGCCATCGCTAGCCGATTATTATGTTCCGGTTCGTTATGCTCCAAAAACAGAATCACCTCTGGAGAAACCGGAACCAGCCCGGAACAAGAATGACGCAAAACAGAAAAAAACGGCAAAAAGTGTATCCAAGAAAAAAGGCAAAAAGAGAAAACCCCGCAAAGGTAAAAAGAAATGATGGAAGCGGAAAAGAAGAATTTTAATCTCGGCCACCCAACCTACTATCTCAACCGCGAGATCAGCATGTTGGCATTTCAGGAACGCGTTTTTGGCGAAGCGCGCGATAAGAGACATCCACTGCTGGATCGAACTAAATATCTGGCTTTTGTTGGCTCAAATCTAGATGAGTTTTTCATGGTACGCGTTGGGGGATTAAAAATGCAATATGAAGCCGGCGTGTTACAACTCGCGATCGACGGGAGAACCCCCGCGCAACAACTGGTTGACATACGTAAACATGCTTACAGATTAATGACCAACGTGCGCACGTATTTGTCGGAAGAATTAATGCCCGAACTCAAGGCCGCGGGGATTTTCATTTTAGATTATGAAGAACTCAACCCCAAACAGCAAGGAAAGGCTGATGATTTTTTTCATGAAAACGTATTTCCAGTACTCACGCCCCTGGCATTTGACCCAGGTCACCCATTCCCACATATTTCCAACTTAAGTTTGAATTTAGCCGTCCTTATCCAGGATGCTGATGGACAGCGGCGTTTTGCCAGAGTAAAAGTACCTTCCACGCTGCCGAGATTGGTGCCCATCAAACGCTCTTCCGGGGGCGTCCGGCGGGATGGAACCGTTCCGCACGATCATTATTTTGTCTGGCTGGATCAGTTGATTGCCCATAATCTGGCGCATCTCTTCCCCGGCATGGAAATTCTTGAAGCGCACCCATTCCGGGTAACACGCAATGCAGATATGGTCATTCAAGAGCTTGAAGCTGGCGATCTGTTGGAGGCCATGGAAGAAAGCGTACGCAAACGCCGCTTTGGGGTGGTTGTCGAATTAGCCATAAACCAGGATATGCCTAGTTATATTCTGAATATTCTTGTCGAGAATTTGCGCATTGATCCCAATGATGTGTATAAATTGAATGGACCATTGGGACTAAGTAGTCTGATGGAATTAAGCAATATTGACCGCTTTGATCTCAAAGCCAAACCCTTTATCTATCGCATTCCTCCCCAACTAAAACTAGAGGGCACCGACCGCAATATTTTTGCGGCTATTCGCGATGGCGACATTCTTTTACATCACCCCTACGATTCGTTTGACCCAATCATCAGTTTCTTACAAGCCGCAGCCAGAGACCCGAATGTACTGGCGATCAAACAAACTCTTTACCGCGTCGGACGTAATTCACCAATTGTAAAGGCGCTGCTCAAAGCCCGTCGGGATTACGGAAAACAGGTGGCCGTGCTGGTTGAACTCAAAGCGCGCTTCGATGAAGAGAGTAATATTGAATGGGCAAAAATGCTGGAGCGTGAAGGCGTGCATGTCGCTTATGGTCTATTAGGCTTAAAGACACACTCCAAAATCACCCTGGTCGTGCGCAAAGAAGGTGAACACATCCGGCGCTATGTGCATCTTGGCACTGGAAATTACAACCATGTCACAGCAAGGCTTTATGAAGATGTTGGCCTATTCACCTGCGATACAGATATTGGCGCCGATGCAACTGATTTATTCAATTACCTGACCGGGTATTCTTCGCAAACTGCCTTCCGCAAATTGCTGATCGCTCCTATCAACCTGCGAGATCAACTCAATCAACTTATTCTCCAAGAAATTGAATTTGCCCGGCAAGGTAAAGATGCCCATTTAATTTTCAAAATCAACGCCCTGGTAGATAAGCCGATCATTAAATCTCTCTATCGAGCCTCGCAAGCTGGCGTGAAGATTGATTTGGTTTGCCGCAGTATGTGCAGTCTTCAGCCTGACATTGAGGGCATCAGTGAAAATATTCATGTATACAGTTTGCTAGGTCGTTATCTGGAACACAGCCGTATTTTTTACTTCCATAATGATGGGAATCCCAAAATCTATATGGGCAGCGCCGACCTGATGCCGCGCAACCTTAATAACCGCGTCGAAGTGATTTTCCCGGTTGAAGATCCGCAAATTGTGGCGTATATCCGCGGAACAATGCTGGAAACTTATTTGCGCGATAATACAAAACTATATTGTATGAATACGGATGGAAGTTTTGAACAACGTCAACCCGATGAAGGCGAAGCCCCCTTTTCGGCACAAGATCACTTCATTGAACTCGCACAGCAGCCGATTGACTTATAATCCCGAGTTCAGGGATATACTTCCGGCACAAAAGTTTGGTCAGTAATCGGGGGCCGTACATACCCGCTGACTTCGGGTAACGGAGGCAGTTCAATCGGATCAGGCGTAAAATCTTCGTAGGGGATCAAACTTAGCAAATGGTGAATGCAGTTCAATCGAGCGTGACGTTTAATATCGGCATTGACGACATACCAGGGAGCCTGTTTGATATCTGTAGCCGCAAACATGCGATCTTTGGCAATTGAATATTCCAACCAGCGCCGACGCGATTCGAGATCCATAGGGCTAAGTTTCCACCGCTTGACAGGATCGGTATTCCGGGCGCGGAACCGCCGCTCTTGCTCTTCATCACTAACCGAGAACCAATACTTTATCAGAATAATTCCTGAACGAACTAACATACGCTCAAATTGGGGGCAAGAGCGTAGAAAATCTTGATACTCGTATTCGGTGCAAAATCCCATTACCGGTTCCACAAGCGCTTTGTTATACCAACTTCGATCAAAAAGCACCATTTCGCCAGCCGCGGGTAAGTGAGCCACATAGCGTTGAAACCACCACTGAGTTTTTTCACGTTCGGTTGGGGTTCCCAGTGCAACGACACGCGCAATTCGAGGGCTTAAACGTTGTGTAATTCTTTTGATCACACCACCTTTTCCGGCGGCATCACGCCCTTCAAATAGAACCACCACGCGGAGGCCACTCTGCTTGATCCACTCTTGGAGTTTGACCAACTCTACTTGTAATTTCGCCAATTCATCATAGTAATTTTTCTTCGATATTTTCTGCTTGAAATTCGGGGCTATTTCCGCTTTATCAGCCATGATGATCTCCTTCTAATCGTATGTCGACGCGTGGATTTTATTATCAGAAACTTACGTAGAATTCAATATCTTTATCATAATGAGCTTTTCACCAAGATTCAAGAAGGAATATATGCAGGGGTGCGATTTTCAAATCTTTTTTTTCGAGACCCTCGCCTATTGTGGTGAAAGCCCTCGCTATCAGATGAAAACTCCCCAGGTTTGGGAAGGCCCAATTCCAATAAGAAACGCAAAACTACCTAATGATCAATCGGACGCCAATCCGGATCAAAATCCCAGGAGGCATCAAATGTAAGCCGTGAAAACTCACTGCCGGTTGAACGCATCACATAAACACTGTGATCACCGCCACTTTCCCAACTCTCGAGGGCTAACCAAAAACCATCCGGGGAGATGCTGGCTTCGCGCATGGGGATCGCCCCATGCGCAGGATAAACTCGAAACTCAGCCGTGCCACCATCCGGAAAACGGGCGCCTACCAATTGAGGAATACCGCCCTGTTCTTTTTGGGTAAAGATCAGTACATGCCCATCCGGTGATAAAACCGGAAATGTATTCCAAAGATCACGGCTGGCCGAGAAGCGCTGCGGTTCACTACCATCAGGGTTCATCGTCCAGATTTGATATGGCCCATGGCGCGTGGTTGTAAAGATAATTTTAGAGCCATCGGAAGACCATATAGCCTGTTGATCTCGTTCATCCTCCGAGAGCTTCAGCACTTCTCTAGTATTCAAATCCATCAAATAGAGTTGCGGACGGAAGTTTTCTCGCATAGAAGTGAACACAATAGACTGCCCATCGGGTGACCAAGCAGGGTCGTAATCCCCTCCACCGGTTGTGGGCAAGGGTTCCAGACCACTGCCATCTGCGTTGATTAAAAACAAACTGGCCGTACCATAAGATTCTTGATTTTCTTCACACGGAGAAATAAAAATCAGTCTGACCCCATCAGGCGACCAATTGGGCTGGCAAGCACCCCATTGAACATCAGTCAATTGACGCAAACCTGTTCCATCAATATTAATCACCCAGATTTGTAGACTACCGCTACGATCTGAAGCAAAAGCAACCTGACCATAACCACCGCCCTGAGGTGTGGCTGTGGGTGAAAGAATTGTTATCGGCGTAATTGTAGACGTTGGCGTTTGAGTAGCCGTGTGCGTAAGGGTAAACGTTGGTGTGAAGGTAGGCGTCGAGGTCGGTGCTGGTGTGTGCGTTGAAGAGGGCAACACGGGTTGCGGCGTGGATGTATCTATGGTTACAATCGTTTCAGTAGGCGGGATAGTAGCCGATGAGACATCTGTGGGCGTGAAAGTCGGTAGCGCGGTCGAAGTGGGTGGTGATGAAGTGGCTGTTGATGTAGGAAACACAGCGACCGGCAAGGCGCCCAGGTAATTTTGTGCAATATCTGGGCGAAGAAAATATAGTGATCCGCCAGCAACGACCAATGAAATAAATAGTAGTACAAATGCAAAAAGGCAGCCGCGACGACGATTCGCACGCGGGCGCGGCATCGGACGAAAATCATCATCTTCCAATGGTGTGCTGGTGGGAATTGGTGTAGAAGTACGCGCGCCAAAGAGTTTTTTACTGCTCTGATTTATGCTACTCTCGTTTTTTGCGGCACTAATTTGCTCATCGCTTAATGGTTTTAGAACCCCCTGTTCAATCACTTTACGCTTCGTTGACGAACTGGCGCCGAGTAAAGCCTGCTTGAATTCGTCAGCGGTTTGATAGCGATCATCGGGATGGACAGCCAGGGCTTTTTCGATAACTTTTGAGAAACGCCGCGAGATTTCCGGGTTGCGATCTCGCAATGGGGTTAAATCCGTCTGCTCCATTGTCCGCGCCAGACTATCTTCGGGCACAACCCCCGCTGTAGATGCGTACAATGTGGCTGCCAATGAGTAAATATCTGAACGATGATCCGTGCGCGCGCCGCCATACTGTTCGGGTGGTGAATATCCCGGAGTCATTGCGCGTGCCCCCGTGGTCGTGCGCTGTCCGGTGAAGGCTACTTTTGCAAGACCAAAATCTACCAAATAAATCTTTCCGTCAGGGGCAACTTTTACATTGCCCGGCTTAAGATCCCGGTGCAAAATGGGAGGGTTTTGTGTATGCATATACGTAAGCGCATCACAAATTGCCACACCCACCAGCATAGCTTCTTCTTCGGGGATCACACCAATATGATCCATGCGCTCGCGCAAATCTTCCCCCTCAATATAATCCATTACCAAGTATTGCCCCTGCTCTTCAATAACAAAATGATCGGAAACACGCGGTAGATTAGGATGCCGTAGCCCCGCCAGGATGGTTGCTTCGCGGCGAAACTGCCGGGCATATTCGTCGGTAGTGAAAAGATTCTCTTTCACCGCGACTTCCATCCCCAGGTTCTCATCGATCGCTCGATAAATCGAACCCATGCCGCCCTGGCCAAGGATTTCTAATATTCGGTATCGATTATGTAGTTTTGCACCGCGATCCAGGGTCATAAATTGCTCGCCTCAGATTTCCATTCAGTTGGGGTAAATTTGGTGCCAGCTATACACCTGTCTATCTCCAGCCTAAACATTCCTGTGCTATTCTACTACGTATTTATAGCATTACGACCTTCAATCCTGTCAGCAACGGGGAAAAAATGAGGATTTTTCCCCGTTGACTGCGCCAGTTTTTTAAATGTCATC
Organism: Chloroflexota bacterium; assembly: GCA_018648225.1. Lineage (NCBI taxonomy): Bacteria > Bacillati > Chloroflexota > Chloroflexota bacterium. Next base: position 4,216 of record JABGRQ010000055.1, on the reverse strand, counting down.
ACTTGCCAAGGACACCACAGTCCATCAACCACAAAGAGAGTAAAGGGGGGTATTTTGCACCTCTACTCTCTTTGTGGTGGCATCATTTCCTCGTTTAGTTATCAAATATCCAGATTGCGTACTTCCTGAGCATGGGTGATGATAAATCGCCGCCTGGGTGGAACCGCTGCTCCCATCAACATATCAAAGGTACGATCTGCTTCAGCAGCATCTTCAATCGAAACCTGCAAGAGCGTGCGCTCCGCTGGATCCATTGTAGTTTCCCAAAGCTGTTGTGGATTCATTTCACCAAGCCCTTTATAGCGCGAAATCGTGGCCCGATCATCTGAGACGCCAAATTCTTTCAAAACAACTTCTTTTTCCGCATCCGAATACGCATATTGTGACTTTTTGCCATAGTTGATGCGGTACAGCGGTGGTTGGGCAATATATAAATGCCCCGCTTCCATTAGCGGCTGCATGTAGCGGAAGAAGAAGGTCAGCAGCAAGGTGCGAATATGCGCCCCATCCACATCAGCATCCGTCATAATGATGATGCGCCCATAGCGCAACCCGGTCAGATCAAAGCCTTCACCAATGCCAGTGCCCAACGCTGAAATCAGTGCTTTGACTTCATTATTGCTGAGAATTTTATTCAGGCGGGCTCGCTCGGTATTAAGAATCTTGCCGCGCAGCGGCAAGATGGCTTGAAAATGGCGATCACGCCCCTGTTTTGCGGAGCCGCCTGCCGAGTCGCCCTCGACGATATACAGCTCCGTTTTTTCCGGATTACGCTCAGAGCAATCCGCCAGCTTCCCGGGCAGTGTCAGGCTTTCCAATGCCGATTTCCGAATCACCAAATCACGCGCTTTACGCGCCGCTTGACGCGCACGCGCCGATGTCAGGCATTTTTCAATAATACTCTTTCCAGCGCGGGAATCTTGCTCAAGGAAGAGACCAAATGCATCATTGACAACCTGCTGTGTGATTGTCTGCACTTCGGGATTCATTAGCTTAACTTTGGTTTGGCTCTCAAACTGGGGGTCAGGGTGCTTGATGCTCACGATGGCGGTCAAACCTTCACGGGTATCCTCCCCCTTGAAGTTCGGTTCTTCATCTTTGAGCAATTTTTGCTTCTTGGCGTAATCATTAATTGAGCGCGTCAGGGCCGAACGCAACCCGGTGAGATGCGTACCCCCATCAATGGTGTTGATCGTATTCGCAAATGCATACACCGATTCGGCATATGCATCGGTATATTGAAACGCTACGTCAATGGTTATATTATCAACTTCTTTCTCGACGTGTACCACAGGGTGCAGGGTTTTTCGATTGCGATTAAGATAGCGCACGAAGGACGTAATACCGCCCTCAAAATAGAAGGTCATTTCACGATCTTCGCGTTCATCCAACAAATAAATATTAACGCCTTTCGTCACAAAGGCCATCTCTCGAAAACGCTGCAGAAGCGTAGCAAAGCGATACTCTAAATCATCGCCTGTGAAAATAGTCTCATCGTATCTAAAGGTTTGTTTGGTACCAGTTTCATCTTTAGGCGCTTTGCCAATGACCTTTAGCTCAGTCACAGGTTTGCCGCGTTCAAAGCGTTGAGCATAAACCTTTCCATCGCGCTTAACTTCAACTTCAAACCATTCTGAAAGCGCATTGACCGCAGAAAGCCCAACACCATGGAGACCACCCGAAACTTTATAACCGCCTTCACCAAATTTTCCGCCTGCATGAAGCACGGTCATCACGATTTCCAAAGCGGAAACACCGCGTTGTGGGTGAATATCCACCGGGATGCCGCGCCCGTTATCTGAAACTGTAACACTATTATCATTATGTATGATAATGTCAATCGAATCACAATACCCCGCGAGGGCTTCATCAATAGAATTGTCTACAACTTCATATACCAGATGATGTAACGCTCGAATATCTGTACCGCCAACATACATACCTGGGCGGCGGCGTACAGCCTCCAACCCTTCGAGTACTTGAATATCTTTTGCCTCGTAAGACAGGTTATTTTTGTCTGCCACGAAAGCCTCCGTTTCTCGTGAAAAATTATTAATTATGGAATTGCGTACTTCATTAGTCAGCAATCCAAAATAAGCGGATATTTTCTATAAAACCGTGCAACTATTATATTACCTGGTTAGCTTGATTTAGCAACCGAAGTATTTTGCGTAGATTGACTCTCGAAAATGAACTGCACCCAGTGGCTTGCCTGTTGATAGTAAATAAAACTTGCGGATAACAAACCAGTAGCAACAAAAGCGTGCCCTACAAGTCCAATCAGCATAAGCCAAGAATCTTCTGGTGGCAATATCCACAACATATCCATTACCTGGCTAACAAGCAGCAACCCCACGACAAATGTAGCGGTTGTAGGTAAGGTCATGCGGATAATCTGAATACTCTGGCGAATACCACCCCATACTGAACTTCGATTTACCAGAATGCTATGGGGTACAAATAAAAATTGAAAAGCAAACCACAACATCATGCCGCCAAAGATCATAACGGCCAAAGGTAGCCCAGAATTGCCTACAAGGGCAAGCAACAACATGCCGCAACTCACGGGAATACTAATTCCCAAAATCAATAAAAACCAGAAAAAAGTCAGCAGAAGCACTTGGAAACTGGCCCGCGGCCAATCTGTGAGGGATTTAAGCAACTTTAATTCATCATGTATAGCGATCTGCCCCACCAATGAAAAAAATAGCGTGCCCGCAATAAGACCCAGCACCGTGAGGCCACCAGCGATCAACAAGGCAATCCACACAGATGAAATGTCAACAAATTCAGCATCGCCAAATGGCTGTGCTAAAAGAGGGTGGGCCGAAACAAAACTAGGCACACCGATGGGGTAAGAGCGCAGCATACTTAATAGATTAAAACGCTCGGCCAACAGCAGCCATATTTCCTCAACTCGTCCCGCCATTACGGCAAAATCGGGAATATCGCCTTGTGTTTGAGCTACAAAGGACATCCAGTCTTCAATAATATTCTTCAATCGCAAACGCGGTGCTAACCAAATAAGCAAATCAAGCCCCAAGGGGAACAAGATCAACCCAATATGGTTGGTAACCGCATCAAAACCAGCGATCATTGCAGAGAACACACTTGGTGGCGTAGCCGTTTGTTGAGTTTCCATCAAAGGCACGATTCTACCATATCTTGGTGGTTAGAGTTCCACTAATTCGCCCCAACCGAGTCCAAATTAACTGATTTTCGTACCATCCTGTTAGAAGCAGTAGAACTCTTATTTTTCAACGAACGATTTTGATTTTCTAGTGTACATCAGCAAAAATAGAACGCGGATAATGCGGATGCAATGGATTTTCGCTGATTTTTTTGCGGTTTATCCGTGCAAATCCGTAAAATCTGTGTCATCCGTGTTCTATTTCAGCATTCAATCCAAATATGCGGTGGAAAAATTTAGGTCAGATAATTTGACATTGATCAAAACTGTGCTATTCTTTTTCCCAGGAATGATAAATAATTCATAAAAGCCATCGCCTATCTCTTGACCATGCTATTCCCAGCCTGCTAAAATTTATTCCGCTATTTTCGAGATTTTATTTATGCAAAAAATTCTTTCTCATCAGAAAAAACAAAAACGGGAGTGTGGGGCAAATGAGCCCTACACGTTCCAATATTCAGCAAATCTTCAATGAATTAAGCAAACTTCAACATGTTTAATATATTTTCAGACATGAAAACCTTTCCTGTAGGAGGGGATATGGCGAAACGCAGTATGGTTTCATTTTTTTTACTGGCAACTGTAAGTTTGGTATTGGTTGCGTGCAACCAGCAATTTGAATGTCCAGATAAATTTGAATGCGTGAGTTATGGCCCCAATGAACCGATCCGCATTGCATCTGCGCTTGTAATCTATGGTCCCGATGCGGACCTTGGCATTGATGCTCAACGCGGTATTGAAATCGCAATTGACTTTCAAGATACTCTTCTAGGACACAAAATCGAGTTACAAACTGAGGATGAAGGCTGCTCCGCTGAAGGGGGTCAGGCTGCCGGACAAAAAATCGTCGCTGATTCCACCATCATCGCTGTAATTGGCACTACTTGTTCAGACGCCGGCGTCCCTATGGCGGAATTGATCTCGGAAGCAGGTTATGTGATGGTTTCCCCCTCTAATACTGCTCCCGCGCTAACCGATCCCCTGCTGAACTGGCATTTAGGATACTTACGCACTGCACACAATGAT
>JABGRQ010000054.1 GCA_018648225.1 Chloroflexota bacterium | reverse complement strand
CCCAGCCATTCGCTCTCAGCGCCCCAATAAATATCCTCTTCCGGCTCCCAGATATCCTCACGTCCGCCCGCGAAGCCAAAGGTCGTGAATCCCATCGACTCCAGCGCACAGTTCCCAGCGAGGATCATCAGGTCGGCCCAGGAGATCATATTGCCGTATTTCTGCTTGATCGGCCAGAGCAAGCGGCGCGCCTTGTCGAGATTTACGTTGTCAGGCCAACTGTTGAGAGGGGCAAAGCGTTGGTTGCCGGACCCGGCTCCACCGCGGCCATCGCCGGTGCGGTAAGTGCCTGCGCTGTGCCATGCCATCCTGATAAAAAGCCCTCCATAGTGACCGTAATCGGCTGGCCACCAATCCTGCGAGTCGGTCATCAGCGCATAGAGGTCCTTCTTCAGGGCCTCTAGATCGAGTTTCTTGAATTCATCAGCGTAATTAAATTCCTCGCCCATCGGATTGCTCTTGGAAGAGTGTTGATGGAGAATATTGAGATTTAACTGATTTGGCCACCAATCCCGGTTCGACGTGCCGCCACCGCTGGTAGTGGGATTATGATGTACGGGGCACTTGCTGTCTTCATTCATAAGGTTGTCTCCTTTTGCTATAGCAACATTTTCCTAATTATCTAACAATAGGATTGTACAAAACTTTGGTATAGTTGTAAAATATCAGTTGTCTATGTAATCCATAGTTGTAAACTATACAAAGGAAAATTTCATGGAACTCCACCAACTCGAATATTTTGTCGCTATCACCGAAACGGGCAGTTTCAGCCGGGCGGCCCAACGCTGCAATGTGGCGCAGCCATCCCTCAGCCAACAAATCATCAAGCTCGAACATGAGATCGGGCAGTCCCTTTTTGACCGTTTAGGACGCAAAGTAGTGCTGACCGAAGTGGGAAAACGGCTGCTGCCGCGCGCCAACGCGATCCTGGGAAAATTGCAGGAAATAAAAGTGGATCTTCAAACTGAAATTCAAGATGGCTGCGGTACCCTGGCGGTGGGATTCATCCCCACAATTGCCCCGTTTGTGCTGCCGCGCGTCATCCACCGCTTCAGCCAGGAATTCCCCAATACCACCCTCGAAGTTCACGAAGGCCTGACGGAGGAACTGGTCCAAAAGATCATCGATGCCGATCTGGATGTGGGCATCACCAGTTTACCGATCAAGAATAAACTAATCCGCACCGAGGAGTTGCTCGTCGAACCCTTGTTAGTTGCCTCCACGCAAAAATTTGAAATTGCGTCGCGGGCTGTCATTCAGGTCAAAGAATTAGATGATTTCCCCTTTATTGCTTTGAGTGAAGTGCATTGCCTGGGTGAACAAGTGCAATCCTTCTGTTACCAACAAGATCTGGAATTAAACATCGTTTGCCATACTTCACAACTGGTCACCGTCCAAAATTGCATTGCCCTGGGGTTGGGCGTATCCCTGGTGCCGCAAGCTTTGGCTCTCAGCGACACATCTGGAGACATCATTTATCGAACCGTTAGCGGCATCGCTCCGAAACGTAAAATCGCGGCTGCTACGCATGCCAAGCGGAACCAGTCGTTTCTGGCTTGCAAATTTATAGAGATCGTTAGATCAGAATACCCCCCTAATTAGGAGTTTCTTGCGCTCTTGCGGTGAAAGATGCATTTCATCTTTTGTTTTTTTCCTCAACTCATCTTGTCCCTGCTCCACATTTTCATCAAGTCGAGGTGCTAACTGTTCTTTAGCCGATGCTCAACATGAGCAAAAAACCACTCCAGCACAGTGCGGGAAACACCCTTGCGCGCGCCAAACATCAATTTTCGCCCTACCGGATCGAGGGGGTATATTATTACCGAAACATCGGTTGTATCCGGCGCTTTTTCAAGTATTGTGACTTCTACCTGGGTGCGATCACCCAGCACTTTACCATGAATCGTTTTGCTAAATTTAGCCTCGAGGGTCCCGGCTTTGGGGTCTTGTTTGACAACTTCGCCTTCAAGGCCTGCCACTGCACCCAACGCGGCCGTGAAGACAGCAACAACAGGATGCGAATATGATTTTGTCTCTTCGATGGTATAGGGCATACTATTCTCCTTTTACGGCTTCAACCCAGCGAGGAAGGTTTCGGCTTTCTCAACCAGAGTACGGTTGCCAATAAAAACGGGGGTGCGCTGATGAATATCTGTCGGTTGAATATCCAGCAGCGATTGTTTGCCGTCTGATCCATAGCCGCCAGCCTGTTCGGCCAGGAAAGCCAGGGGCGCGGCTTCATATAGCAGGCGAATTTTGCCATCCGGCTTGTTATATTCATCGGGATATCCGAATACCCCGCCGTGGATCAGGTTTCGATGGAAGTCGGCGACCATCGAGCCAAGATAACGTTGTGACAGAATTGGGTCTTGGGAAGCAGAGAGCCAATCAACGTATTGCTTCATCGGCTTGCTCCAGCGCTCCACAGAAGCATGGTTGAAGCTGTAATATTTGGGCGAATCGTGGAAACGAATCCCCTCGTGCGAGAGCAAAAATTCTCCCCAGGCTGGGTCAAGCGTAAAGCCATGCACTCCCTGTCCGACACTATAAACCAACATGGTACTGGTTCCGTAGAGAATGTATCCCGCAGCGACCATATCCCGTCCGGGTTGCAGGCAATCTTCCAGGCGGCCGCGGCGCTCATCGTCAAGGGCACGATAAATCCCAAATATGGTGCCGATGCTGATGTTGGTATCAATATTCGAGGAACCATCCAGGGGGTCAAACACCAGCACATAATGCCCCTTGGGGTGTTTCGCGGGGATTGGGATCCAATCATCGCGCTCTTCAGAAACCATGGCGCATAGGCGTCCGGTGTGGTCGTTCAGGCGCACAACAACATCGTCGGCATAGACATCCAGTTTGCGTTGTTCTTCGCCCTGAACATTAACATTGTCTGCCAAACCCAGAATATCGAGCAAGCCAGCCCGGCGGGTTTGAGAAGCAATGATCTTGGCAGCTAAGGCCAGATCGTACAACAAGGCCGTGAGATCCCCACGGGCATAATCCGGTTGGGTATCCAGCAAGAAACGTTCGATAGTTATTATTTTATTGGTTAGCATAATATCAGTGTATCAAATTTGATGAACTTCTGCCAGCGCAACCAGTTGCTTGACTAAGCTGGGAGAGCCGACCGCTGTCCCGCTGAGGCTGGCCGCGGCCGCACCGCAAGCTGCTCCCCAGCGCAAAGCCTCCACCACAGGCATCCCCTGGCTCAATCCCCAAACCAGCCCCCCAACCAAGGAATCGCCCGCGCCGATGGGGTTGCGCTCTTCGATCGGAGGACTTTTTACCAGCCAGTGTCCATCCGGTGTTACAAGCAACGCACCCTGCTTACCCAATGAAACAACTACATTGGATACACTCATCTCTTGCAAAACCAGAGCTGCTTCGACAATTTGCGTTTGATTCTCCACGGGCAACCCGGTGATTTTTTGAATCTCAACATCATTAGGTTTTACCAGGAACGGGCCAACCATGCAGCCCTGTGACAGGGCTTCCCCGCTGGTGTCGAGGAGGGCGCGGGCGCCCGCGCCCTGGATAATCTCGATGAGATGAGTATAAAAATCAGACGCTATGCCCGGCGGCAGGCTGCCCGCCAACACCCACCAGTCATCGGGTTGGCTCAGTTGGCGGACTTTTTCGATTAACGACAGTTGCTCGGCGGCGGAAATAGTAGGCCCAGGTTCATTGACTTTGACAAAGCGGTCATGCGCCTCGGTGACAATGCTGACGTTGGTGCGCGTCTCGCCGTCTACCCAGACGAAATCGGTGCCGATGCCGAGGGCTTCGAGACCGTCTTTGAGCAATTCGCCACTTTTGCCCCCGGCAAAGCCTAAAGCCGCACTGGCGGTTCCTAGCGATTTGAGCATCCGCGAGACATTGAAGCCCTTGCCGCCAAAATCCACTTGCCAATCCGATGCCCGCAGCACCGAATCGAACTCGATAGCCGGGACGGTCAATTCGCGGTCGACAGCCGGGTTGAGGGTCAGCGTGTAGATATTATTCATTTGGCAGGCTGCCAGTGCGATTCAATCAAAACAGCCTCAGCTTCAGCCGTCCAAACGTTGCCAGGGCCGAGTTTTTTAGCGACTTCGGGCAATTTTTCGGCAAGTTCATCCAGACCCATCAAGGGTAAAGCTTGAATTTGGGGGAAGATGACGATCTTGCCGGGGTAGCTGCTGTTGATGACACCATCAATGGCATCCAGGCCCGCTTGCATCCCGCCGATGGCTGCCACCATACGCCCCGGAGAGAGTGCGCCTTCGTTGGCGCGCTGCAAAACCGCAGCCTGATCGTGGATTGTCAGGCCCGAGGTGCCAGTGTATTGTGCATTGTGCAGGTAAACATTGCTCAAATCGAGCGGGGCCATGGTGCCGTTGGGAACTCCCGCGAAGAGAACCAACATACCATTAGGATTCATCAACGTGGCAGCTTCTGCCATCAGCCCAGCTACGGGCACACTGACCACAACATCATCTACGCCCTGACGATTCGTCAGGCCCATGACGAAATCGTATAGCGTTTGGTCCGAGTCAACGGGGTTGATGACATGCAACTCACGGCCATGTTGTTTGGCCAGTGGAATAAAACGCTCTCGCAAAGCTTCCAGGCGATTTGCGTTAACCTCGGTAGCAATTAACAAGCGCGGGCCATCTGGCATTTCGATAGCGCGTTGAACGTGCATCTGGCCCATTGGGCCGCCCGCACCGATGAATACCGTGGAACCATTGGCCTGCAATTCACAGCGGTTGCGCGTTTCGCCATACGAGGCGGCAATATCTGCCCCTGTGTTCCCGAGGAAGGCGATATAGTCATAATGTAAACGTCCGACATCAGCATCGACGAGGCCATCCAGCGGGTTGGTTCCGACCATATTCATGGTGCCACGACGAGCAATTTGACGGGAAATCTCGCTAACGGCTGTGGCAGAGCTTGGCTCGAGGGCGACGATATCGTCAAAGCCTGCGCCTTCTGTTAGCTCAGCAGCGAGGGCTGCGTATTCTTCGGGCTGTACGCCATTTTTTGTGATGACTTGCGCTTCAGTTACTTCAACCAGTTTTTTTATAGAGGCTGGTACATCGGT
>JABGRQ010000053.1 GCA_018648225.1 Chloroflexota bacterium | reverse complement strand
ATCACACTCTCGGATTTTTCCGTGTTTGTTTCGGTTGTACAAAGTCCAATATCATAGCCCAGCAATGCAACCATCGCCGGATTCGCATCAACCAAATTCCCCTGAGGCGTCGTGCGATAGAGCGCAACTGGAATATTCCAGAAAAGCTCACTATAATCACGCTTGGGTTTGGGGTTCAACATATCATTTCCATTGCTCAACATCCCTCGCCTTCGGCGGGGAAATTGCAAAGGCTTACGCCTGAGCAATCATTTTTATTCAAGAACAAGTATATTGATAAACTACTTATAAAATCAACATCGCATCCCCAAAAGAATAAAATCGATAATTTTGATGTTTGGCAAGCTCATACGCATTCAGGGTGCGTTCACGGCCTGCAAATGCACTAATCATCATCAACAGCGTGGAACGCGGCAGGTGGAAATTTGTAATCATGGCATCCACTACCCTGAAAGTATACCCCGGTAAGATAAATAAATCCGTGGGACCTTCAAAGGGCTGGATCACCGTTTTATCTGGAGCCTGACGCGCAGCCGATTCGAGTACGCGTGCGCTGGTGGTTCCCACGGCAATCACACGCCCTCCGGCGTGGCGCGCCAACTCAATGGCCTGTACTGTCTCCGGGGTGATTCTACACCACTCCGTATGGATCTGATGTTCCCGCGGGTCAGCTTCATGCACCGGGGCAAATGTATCCAGCCCAACGTGCAAGGTAACTGAAGCAAATTTTACGCCTTGCGCTTGCAGCGCTTCCATCAACTCGCGGGTAAAATGCAACCCGGCAGTAGGCGCAGCCGCGGAGCCTGGCTCCTGGTTATACACGGTTTGATAACGTTCCGGGTCAGTCAATTTTTCATGGATATACGGCGGCAGCGGCACATGCCCAATCGCATCCAGATACGGGCCTACGGGTTCGTCAAAACGCACCAAACGCCGCGCCCCGCCCAGATCGGCGAGAATTTCGGCCTGGGGACCATCATCCAGTTGCACGCGCTTCCCGGGGGTGAGTCCCTTGCCGCCACCGAGCGCCTCCCAAACCTGCGCTTCCTGGCGGCGCAGCAGGAGCAATTCCACGCGCCCGCCCGTGGGGATTTTACGCCCGAACAAACGCGCCGGAATCACACGCGTCTGGTTGACGACCAGTAAATCTTCGGGGCGCAGCCAGCCGCCCAAATCACGGAAGATGGTGTGCTCCAGCGTATCTGCAGTGCGGTCGAATACCAGTAAACGCGCACGATCCCGCGGCTCCACCGGTGTTTGCGCTATACAGCTTTCAGGAAGAACATAATCAAAATCGCTGGTTTTCATAAAAGCTGCGGCTGTTGATGCGAGCGCGGCGGCTGTAAACCGAGGTGTTCATAAGCCGCCGGGGTTACCAGGCGTCCCTGCGAGGTGCGCTCCAACAAGCCCAACTGCATCAGATAAGGTTCAACAACATCCATAATCGTATCGGCTTCCTCGCTGATCGAGGCAGCGATGGTCGAAAGCCCGACCGGGCCGCCGCCATATTTTTCAATAATGGCGCGCAATACGCGCCGATCCATCTCATCGAGGCCGCGTTCATCAACATTGAGCAAATCGAGCGCCTGCATAGCGATTTGCTGTGTAATGGTGCCATCGGCGCGCACCTCGGCATAATCGCGCACCCGGCGCAGCAGACGCAAAGCCACGCGCGGCGTGCCGCGGGCGCGCTGCCCGATGGCAGTAATCCCGGCCGCCTCAGCAGGCACATTTAATTGATCAGCAGCGCGGATAATAATATCTTCCATATCCTGAAGCCGGTAATAATCGAGGCGATACGTGGCGCCAAAGCGCGCCCGCAGCGGAGCTGTAACCAGCGCCAGCCGTGTGGTGGCGCCCACTACTGTAAAACGCGGCAATTTCAGGCGAACCGAACGCGCCGAAGGGCCTTTGCCGATCACAATATCGAGGGCGTAATCTTCCATCGCCGGATAAAGTACTTCTTCCACCACTCGGCCCAGGCGGTGAATTTCATCAATGAAGAGAATATCCCCGGCGCGCAAATTGGTGAGAATGGCGGCCAAATCGCCAGCGCGTTCAATCGCCGGGCCAGCCGTCACCTTGATATTAACCCCCATTTCATTGGCCAAAATATGTGCCAGGGTGGTTTTTCCCAATCCGGGCGGGCCGTAGAAAAGCACATGATCGAGGGCTTCACTACGCTGGCGGGCCGCCGTGATTAGAATACGCAAGTTTTCCTTGATGAGTGGCTGCCCAATTAACTCTTCCAGCCCTGTAGGGCGCAAAGCATAGTCCAAACGGTCGCCGGGCTTCGGTTCGGGGTCAATGACGCGGTTTTCATTATCAGTCATACAGGCAATTATACAATATGGCAGTAAAATAAGGGAACAGAAGACGGATGACCGCTGACGGATGTCAAAATCCAGCCATCCCGGTCATCCATCCCCGGGTTCCCGCCATCTATCTTTGTCAAAACGCAAGGAGTTAAGTGTATGTCCAATGTTTACGCTTCCACACACCCTCTGGTCGCCCACAAAATTACCCGCATGAGAGATCAAGGCACACTCTCCAAGAAATTTCGCGAGTTGGTGCGCGAGGTTTCGGCGCTGTTGGCCTACGAAGCCACTGCCGATCTGCAAGTTGCCCCGCGCGCCGTGCAAACCCCCCTTGAACAAACCCAGGGCTATGAACTTAAAGAACCGATTGGTCTGATTCCCATTCTGCGGGCTGGACTGGGGATGGTTGAAGGGATTTGGGAGTTGATGCCCAGCGCCGAGGTCTGGCATATTGGGCTTTATCGCGATGAGCGCACACTCAAACCGGTGGCCTACTACAACAAACTGCCGATTGCCCCCACGGTTTCGGTATGTTTAATTTTGGATCCAATGCTGGCCACCGGCGGATCAGCCATCGCCACAGTGGATGTGCTAAAAGAATGGGGAGTCAATAAAATTAAATTTGTGGGGATTCTGGCCGCCCCCGAGGGAATCGCCGCCCTCCAGGCTGCGCACCCGGACGTGCCCATTCATATCGCCACGATTGACGACCATCTCAACGAGCATGGCTATATCGTCCCCGGCCTGGGCGATGCTGGGGATCGTCAATTCGGCACAGGATGATTAAAAAAAGAGTCTGGCAGGATACACCTGCCAGACTCTTTTTTGATACGGTTGGCTACGCCTCAGCGGCGGCTTTGGCGATGCCTTCAAAGGCAGCCGCCTTGAGGCTGGCGCCGCCAACCAGCGCGCCATCAATATCTGATTGGGCAAAGAAAGCAGCCGCGTTATCGGGCTTGACCGAGCCGCCATACTGAATCTGGATTCTCTGAGCTACATCATCGCCAAACATTTCAGCCAGCGCCGGGCGCACTACATCCCGATGAATGGCGTTGGCATCTTCGGGGGTAGCCGCCAACCCGGTGCCGATGGCCCAAATCGGCTCATAGGCAATAACCAGTTTGGCGCCATCTTCGGGGCTTAGATCAGCCAAACCACCACGCACCTGACGGGAAACCACAGTGGTGGTCTGCCCGGCCTGATTTTCTTCCAGCGATTCGCCAATGCACACAATCGGCGTCAGGCCGTGCGCCAGCGCTGCCTTAACTTTGCGATTCACCGTTTCATCAGTTTCGCCGAAAAACTGGCGGCGCTCTGAATGTCCAATAATGACATACTGACAAATCTCGGCCACCATCGCAGGCGCGAGTTCGCCGGTAAACGCGCCGCTTTCTTCCCAATACATATTCTGCGCGCCCACGCCAATTTCAGAATCGGCCAGCATTTCAGCCACCGCGGGCAAAGCCAAACTGGTCGGGCAAACTGCCCGGTCGATATTGTGCAAAGGTTCGAGCAGGGGCAGTAACTCGGCAACTAACTGGCGGGCTTCGGAAATCGTTTTATTCATCTTCCAGTTTCCAACAACAAACTTTTTACGCATCGTACACCTCATTGATTAAACTTCTGCAAGAAAACCCGCGCCTGCTCGCGTATCCACAGTGGGTTTTCTTTTTGATTGATTAAATCGCGCCATTGTTGCAAAGCGGCATCTTCATTTCCCATGAGATACAAAATTTCAGCATCCAACAGCAACACTTCCGGCGCGTCCGGATACTGTGCTTTAAGCTCAACCATTTTTACCGCGGCCACTTCAGCATTATCATGATGCAAAATATTGCGAATGCGGGCAACCTCAAAGGTCAGCGCGTCAATTTCGGTTTCAAAACTACGCAGGGTTTGCAACGCATCCACGCCCACCGATCCCAAATAGATCATCTGCGTATGTCGATCCGCAACCCGCTCGCGCATCGCCTCGCCACCCATCTGGATTGCCAGAATATAATAGCGGGCCGCAAAAAGATAGCGTTCATGTCCTTGCAGAATTTCGGCTGCGTGCAAATAAATTTCAGGGTCCTCACCCGCCAGTTCGCCCACCTTCAGCATTTGCGCCTCGACGAGGGCAAATTGACGCTCGCGCAACAGCGCATCGACCAATTCCAGCCGCAGCCAGGGATCATCGGGCGATTGCTCTACTGCCAGCGTCAAGGCTTCGGCGCTCTCTAATGAGTCATTCATCGACAGCAAGATATTTTCAAAGTGCTTTTCAATAAAGTTCAGTATCCACGGGGGCGTATTAATCTGGTTGCGCAAATCTTCAATCAGAAGAATGGCTGTATCAATCTTCCCCTCCATCTGATAAATCTCAATTTGCAGCAACTTGGCTTCGGCATAATCGGGGAATTCCAGCAGCGTTTCATCCAAAAAGGGCTGCGCGGCCAGGGCTGAATCGTTAAACAGAATATTGCGCGCCTTGAGGATGCGCTCAAAAGGCTGGTCCACCTGTGCCACCGCCGGAATCGGTATGCTTTCCCCCGCGCCAGGAAGAGCAGCGGCCATATACGCCGCCTGATGGAAGTTCTCCATCTCATTCACCAACCACTGCGGATTTTGCTGGCGCATTGCCAGATACACCTGTGTGGCTTTCACCCAGCTTTCATTATGTGCCAAAATCGCGGCAGCCTTGCGATATACTTCAAAATCATCCGCGCCGTAAAGCAGGGCATCATCCACAGCAGCTTCGGCAGAGATTGTCTCGTTGATTTCAAGATATGCCGAGGCCAATTCGAGGTAGGTATATGGCTCTTCGGGGTTGTCAGTAATCTGAGCTAAAATCTCTTCAACGCGGTCCGTGAACACAATTTCCGTGGCAGCCGGTTCAGCATCGAGCGCGAACTCCGGCTGGCGATTTTGTGCAATTGCAAAAACGACCAGACAGCAAAATATCAGCACTACGCCAATGATGATGGCGCGCCACAGTGAATTTCGCCGCAATTTCTTTTTTCCCTTCCCGGACGGGATGGGCGTTTCTTCCTGCGGGGTTGGCGCGGCCTCCACGGATGTGGCTACCGCCTCCGAGGTTGATTCAGCTCGCACAGGCTCCGGCGCGAGGGTTGGCGCGCTCCCCTGGGTGATCTCAGCCCGAGGTCGCGCCAGCGAATCCGGCTCCACTTTCTGAATCGCCTTGCGGAAGGCTTCCAGCAGCGCATCCACGGTGTCAAAACGGTCGCCGCGTTCCTTCGCTAATGCCTTCAATAAAACGCGCTCAAGGGATTCAGGGATTTCCTGGCGAATGTTGCGCGGCAACGGCAGGGGCGTATAAATATGGTCGTGGATAATGGAAAAGGGCGTATCGGCACTGAAAGGCACCTGCCCAACAATTAGCTCGTACAACATCACCCCAAAGGAGTAAATATCGGTGCCGTTGTCGAGTTCGCTCACGCCCATAGCCTGTTCCGGCGAAATGTACTGGGGCGTGCCGAGCATCATATCCCCCGAAAGCGTGGATTCGCCCGCATGGGCAATGCGCGCCAGGCCAAAATCGGCCAGATAAATGCGGCCATCTGCGGCCAGCAAAACATTGGAGGGTTTGATATCGCGATGCAAAATGCCTTGCTCGTGGGCATAAGCCAGGCCGCCGCCGACTGCATCAACCGTTTCGAGAAGTTCAGCATCAGTGATGCTGGCGCGATTCAGCCGCGCTTTAAGCGTTTCCCCCTCGATGAATTTCATCACCAGATAAGGGCGACCTTCGTGTTCAGCAAAATCATAAATGGGGACGATGTTGGGATGCTCAAGTCGGGCGACTACCTGCGCTTCGCGCTCGAAGCGCGCCAAAAAATTGGGGTCTTCCATAAAAGCCGGGTGCAGCGCCTTTATGGCTACATCACGGTCGAGACGGGCATGATAAGCCCGGTAAACGGTCGCCATACCCCCCTGGCCCAATTTTTCGAGCAAGCGATACGGGCCAATATTTTCACCAACAACAAATGGCATAACAATATTCTCCTGACACGAGTGCCACGATTATACCTTACACGAAAAGGAGTACAGGGCGTATGTAGCACACCCTGTACTCCTTTTCAAACAACGGTTGATTGCCTGCCTATTTGTCATTCAGCGCGGCAAGGCCGGGGAGTTCATCACCTTCGAGCATTTGCAGCGAAGCGCCGCCGCCCGTAGAAACGTGCGTTACCTGATCGGACAAGCCCGATTGATTAATAGCGGCGACTGAGTCGCCGCCGCCAATGATGGTCAGGGCGTTGCTCTGCGCGACGGCCTTTGCCAGTGCAAAGGTGCCTTGTGCAAATTTAGGGAATTCAAACACACCCATCGGGCCATTCCAGACAACGGTACCCGCGTTGGCAACCACTTTGCCGTAGCCTTTGATCGTCTCAGGGCCAACATCGAGGATACGCCATCCATCGGGGACCGGCCCCACGCCCAAAGTCTTGCTTGCGGCCTCGGCATCGAATGCATCGGCGATGACCATATCTACCGGCAAACGCAATTTGCCGCCTGCCGAATCAAGCAATTCGCGCGCCACTTCTAACGCGTCTTCTTCTACGAGTGAATCCCCCATCGGGTAGCCTCCGGCCTTGAAGAAGGTATTCGCCATGCCGCCGCCAATCAAAATGCTATCGGCCTTAGAGAGCAGATTGCGAATCACACCAATCTTGTCGCTAACTTTGGCCCCACCCAAAATAGCAACAAAAGGGCGTTTTGGGTCAGCAATCGCCTGGCCGAGGTATTGAATCTCTTTTTCGAGCAAAAATCCGGCAATCGCGGGCAGGTAATCGGCCACACCCACATTGGAGGCGTGGGCGCGGTGGGCGGTGCCAAAGGCATCGTTGACAAAAACATCGGCCAGCGAAGCCAGTTGGCGCGCCACCTCGGTGTCATTTTTCTTTTCACCCGCATGGAAGCGCGTATTTTCGAGCACCAAAACCTGCCCGGCCTGCATGGAGGCCGCAGCAGCTTCAGCCACCGGCCCAATGCAATCTTCGGCAAAGCTAACCGGCGCTTCGAGCAGGGTATCGAGATATTCGGCCACCGGGCGCAGCGAAAATTGGGGATCAACACCTTTGGGGCGTCCGAGGTGCGAACATAATACCAGTGAAGCCCCCTGATCGAGCAAATATTCCAGGGTGGGCAGGGCGGCCCGAATACGAGTATCGTCGGCAACCCGGCCAGCATCCAAAGGAACGTTAAAATCAACCCTCACCAAAACGCGTTTGTTAGAAAAATCAAAATCTCCGAGTGTTTTTTTTTCAAACATCGCAGTCTCCAAGTTTTCTAAAAATAGGGGTATTCAAGGCTTTGCCCGGAATACCCCTATTTTTAGTGAATCTACAATGAACTATACAACACTAAGCGATTATAGCGATTGTGCCATCATAACCGCCAGATCAACCGTGCGGCAAGAGTAGCCCCATTCGTTGTCGTACCAGGAGACAACTTTGAGGAATTTATCGCCCATCATGGTGGTCAGAGCAGCATCTACGATGGATGAACGACTGTCGCCTTTGAAATCCATCGAAACCAGCGGTTTGGTCTCGAAGCCCAAAATGCCTTTGAGCGCGCCTTCGGAGGCAGCTTGCAAGGCGGCATTGACTTCTTCTACAGTGGCCGATTTCTTAAGTTGGACTACGGAATCAACGATGGAAACCGTGGGGGTTGGCACGCGAATAGCGTAACCATCAAATTTGCCCTTGAGTTCAGGGATTACCAGCGCAATCGCCTTGGCTGCGCCGGTAGTCGTGGGAATCATGTTCGCTGCCGCAGCGCGGGCGCGGCGCAGGTCTTTGTGCGCCAGATCGAGAATGCGCTGATCGTTGGTGTAGGCGTGAATGGTGGTCATCAAGCCCGATTCGATACCAAAGACATCGTTGATCACCTTCATGGGGGGGGCCAGGCAGTTGGTGGTGCATGAAGCATTCGAAACAACATGATGTTCGCCAGGTTTGTACCAGTCATCGTTGACGCCCAGCACAACGGTCAGGTCTTCGCCTTTGGCCGGGGCTGAGATAATCACCTTCTTGGCGCCGCCTTTTTCAATATGCGTTTGAGGGCCGGGGTCTTTGGCTGTATCACGAAAAACGCCTGTGGCTTCAATCACGATTTCCACACCGAGGTCAGCCCAGGGCAAGTTGGCAGGCTCACGCTCCGAAAAAACCTTGATCGTCTTGCCATCGACAACCAGATTGCCATCCACGACATCCACTTCGCCATCAAAAATGCCGTAGTTCGTGTCATATTTGAGAAGATGCGCGTTCGTCTCCGTTGGGAACAGATCGTTAATGGCGACAATTTCCAGTTCGCTTTTTTCCTGCTCCATAATTACGCGCAGCACCTGACGCCCAATCCGACCAAATCCATTTATACCAATTTTTGTTGTCATAATATCCTCCAGAAAGCAAATCTTTTTTACAGGTTCATAAATTTGATGAACCTTTGAATAGCGTATTTGTGTCATCCAACCCCAATTTTCAGCCGTGAATTATATCACTATTTTAGGGAACCGGTTCCATAAAAGCTCGGAAATTCAAGCAATTGGACGTTCGGGGTCGGTGATCCAGTGGCTCCAGGAACCGACATACAGGCGCGGCATCCCCAACCCGGCATAAGCCATCGCCAGCACATTATGCGCCGCGGTCACACCTGAGCCACAGTAAAAGGTCGTGCGGGCGGCAGGGGTATCGTCCAGTAAGGCATAAAAATATCCCCGCAGAATCGTCTTGGGGCGAAAGCTGCCATCCGGAGCCAGATTTTCGCCAAAAGGCCGCAAAACGGCGCCGGGGATATGCCCGGCAACGGCATCGAGTGGTTCTTCCTCGCCACGGTAACGCTCAGGTGCACGCGAATCCACGAGTTTATAGGCCGAATCGCCAAATTCTGCCAGCAAATCATCGGCAGTGACGAGCAAATCGGGACGCGGACGCGGTTCAAAGGTGCGCGGCGCTGGTGAAGCGGGTTCTGCATCCACAGGCAAATTCTCAGCCTGCCAGCGCGGGAAGCCGCCATCGAGCACAGCTACTTGCTCATGACCAAGCCAGTGCAAGAGCCACCATAAACGTGAAGCAATCGCCCCGCCATTGTCATCATAAACGACAACCTGCACGCTAGAGCCAATCCCCCAGGTGCCAAGTTTTCGGGACAAAGCCTCCACATCGGGCAAAGGATGGCGCCCGGTCACGCCGGGTTGCACCGGAGAAGAAAGGTCTTCATCCAGATGGGCATAGACTGCCCCTGGGATATGCGCCGCCTGATAATCGCGACGGCCTTTTTCGGTATCCTCCAGCCAAAAGCGGCAATCCACGACCACCCAGGCTGAATGCTGGAAATTCTCAAACAGAGTTGCAGGGGAAATTATGGTTGTATGCGACATACTGAAATTCTATCATGGAGTTTTAAGCGTTCAACCCGATAGTTTCGATATAATGAAGCAGGAACAAGCAAAACCAAAGGAGCGTACCATGATTGAAATTGCTATTATGATCGAAGGACAAAACGGACTGACCTGGCCGCGCTGGCAGCGTCTGGCGCAAGCGGTGGAAGATTTGGGCTATACCGGCCTGTACCGCTCAGATCACTACACCAACGCCAATCCGCCAGATAAGGAATCGTTGGAATTGTGGACATCCCTGACCTGGCTCGCCAGCCATACCCAACGGATTGAATTTGGCCCGATGGTGACTCCGCTCTCGTTTCGAGACCCAACGATGACGGCGCGCATGGCCGCGGCGGTGGATGATCTTTCCGGGGGGCGGTTGATTCTGGGCCTGGGGGCGGGTTGGCAAGAAAGAGAACACACCAACTATGGGTGGGATTTGCTGGATATTCATCAACGCTTCCAGCGCTTTGAAGAAGGTTTGGAAATTATTACGCGCTTGCTGCACAGCGATACACCCTCCGGTTTTCGCGGGCAATTTTACCGAATTCAGGATGCGATATTGCTGCCGCGCCCGCAACGACCCGGCGGGCCATCCATTCTGATTGGCGGCAACGGCTCGCAGCGCACATTGCCTCTGGTCGCGCGCTTCGCCACCGAGTGGAATTCAATTTACCTGCCGGTGGAAAAATTCCAGGAACTTAGCGCCCAACTCGACGAAATGCTCAGCGCGACAGGGCGCCAGCCCAAAGAAGTGCGCCGCTCGATGATGACGGGTTGTGAGTTTGGCGTAGATAAAGCTGAAGTTAAGCAAAAAGTCAAAACGCGCACCAAAGGCAAACTCTCGCCCAAAGAGCTGCACAAGCGCGGGTTGATGGTCGGCACAGCCAATGAGGTTGTTGAGCAATTGGGCAAATTGGCTGAGGCCGGTTTACAGCGCGTTATGTTGCAATGGCTCGATCTGGATAATCTCGACGGGTTGGAATCACTGGCGGGGGGCGTATTGCCACAATTGTAATTTGAACGTATCAGCCCCGCCGCAACACCTATCCTGTCAGAGCGAGTACACTCACCACGACCCGCCATAGGTACAATTACCGAGTTAATCCATCAGCGCATCCTTGACAAGCGCAGTTGGGTTTGTTAGCATTGCGGCGGTATTATCATAAAAGTTTCGCAGTTTATAATTGAATATGTGGAGAGCTAGCGACTGAGCCCTGAATTATCAGGGTTACGAGGTGGAGGTTCCTCCCTGCGAAGGGAGCGCTAATCCCGACAACCGTCGGGAAAAAATCGGATCGATCAGCGGGTGCCTCCGAAGTCCGGCCACGGGCTTCGTTTCTCCCTTCCAAACAAAGCAAATGACCGAAAAACGACCGGCAACGGTGGCGACAAAGTCTTGGCAGTGGCACAGGTATTGGCCTGTTTTTGTATGGAAGGGCTGCCCACAACCAGATGATCTAAAATAGTGGCACGCCCAGGCGTGTCATTTTTATTTAATCCAAGGACAGATAAGCGATGGCGCACATTTTTCAGATCAACCGTTCCAGCGGAGGCGTCCCAAAGCTGGGGGTATCAAAAACTAAAATACTGACAGAGGGGGTAAGTGGCGACTGGCAAAATGACCGGGTACATCATGGCGGCCCTGATCGAGCGGTGTGCTTGTATTCGCTGGAATTGATCCTGGCATTGCAGGCAGAGGGACACCCGGTGTTTCCCGGTGCTTTGGGAGAGAATCTGACTCTCGCCGGGCTGAGTTGGCCGGCGATCATCCCAGGGGTGGTGCTGCACCTGGGGGAGGCTACCCACCTGGAGGTTGTCTCGTACACCACACCTTGTACACACATCCGGCCTTTTTTCCATGATCATAACTCCAACCGCATTCATCAGAAAACACATCCCGGATGGTCGCGAGTCTATGCACGCGTTTTGCAATCCGGAGAAATCCAAGTCGGTGATAAGGTCACGCTACTAAAGGAGCCAGTCCATGACAAATAATATTCGCCAGCAAAAGATCGCATCTTACGGTCAGGCCTATAATACGCTCAAAGCTGTATTGGCGCGTATTCCCAAAGAAGCCTGGAATTATCGTCCTACACCCGATCGCTGGACAATTCGGGAGATCATCATCCACATCACAGATAGCGAAGCCAACAGCTATGTGCGCTGCCGACGATTTATTGCTGAGCCGGGTAAGGACTTGATGGCTTACAATGAAAATCAGTGGGCGAAAGCCTTGAAGTATGGCGGGCAGAATATAGATACCTCCCTGGAGCTTTTTCGCTGGCTGCGACAGGCCAGCTATGAGTTGATTCGCGATTTACCTGATGAGGTTTGGGCACACGAAAATTATCACCCAGAAAACGGCATGATGACGATGGATGATTGGCTGGATACTTACGAAAGCCATGTAAACGATCATACCGCTCAAATGGAAGAAATTTTCTCCCAATGGGAAATACAGGTTACGCACTAGCGTGATTTGCAACTTTGCAGCGCGTCTCACGTATTAGAAAGTGTAGTAATCAACCTATTAAAAATCAATGGAGGTTCAAACAATGAAAGTTTATTCTGCACAACTACGCTGGCTGCTGATGCTGGTGATGGTTTTCACGCTCACTCTTGGCTTTGCCAGCACTGCCTATGCCTTTGAAAATATCGATGATGGCAATCTCCCGGCCGGAGAAGTCGTTGATGATGATCTGTTTATCTTTGGAGAAAATGTGGTCGTCGACGGAACCATCAACGGCGACCTGTTCGCCTTTGGGAATACGGTGGTCGTCAATGGCACCGTCAACGGCAGCCTGTTTTCAGGTGCGCAGTCTGTGACCGTTAATGGCGCAGTCAGCGGCAGTGTTTATACAGGCACAAGTTATACCCAAATCGGCTCAAACGCCGAGATTGGGCGCAACCTATTTTTCGGCGGCTTCGCCCTGGATGTTCAGGAAGGCGCAAGTATCAGCCAGGATATTGCCGTTGGCGGCTATCAGGCCGTAGTGAATGGTGATATTGGCCGCGATCTCTATGCTGGCGCGGGCGCGCTGGAAATCAATGGCTCGGTTGGCGGTGATGTCAAGGCTGAAGTCGAAGGGCCAACTCAGGATGTAGGCCCAACCCCCTATATGCCGTTCACGCCTCCAGGCGCACCCGCCATGCTCCCCACTGGATTGCGAATTTCTGAAGATGCTCAAATCGGCGGGCAGATCGCTTATACCAGCCCGATTGACCAGGGGAATACTATCGAAACGGACCCTGCTGGCGGCGTGGTCTTCAGCACCCCGGTTCCCGACACAACCCCCGGTCATACGCCTGAAGTTAGCGCACAATTTAACGTAGGCCGTTGGTTACTGCAACGCGCACGCGAGTTCTTCACGTTATTGGTGCTGGGTGGTTTCATCCTGTGGCTGCTGCCAGATCTGCTCAATAAAGTTGTCGCCAAAGTTCAAAGCGAACCGTTACCCTCCACCGGATGGGGTTTCGTAACCATCATCGTGGGGTATGCAGGTGCAGTTGTTGCCGCCGGATTAGTGCTGGCGCTGGCGATATTCTTCGGCGTGCTGACTCTCGGCGGGCTAGGGCGCTCTATCTTTGGGGTGGGCTTCTCATCCCTGGGCTTGGTAATGGCAATTTTTGTCCTGCTAATAAGCTACGGCTCCAAGCTGGTAGTGGCTTTCTGGGGCGGCAAATGGATTTTATCCAAACTGGCTCCCCAAGCTGCTGAGAGCAAAATTTGGCCGCTGGTGTTGGGAGTGGTGCTCTACGTACTGCTGCGGGCAATCCCTGTGCTGGGTTGGGTTATCGGCGTAATCGTCACCTTACTCGGTTTAGGCGCCATGTGGCTGGTCTTCCGTGAGTGGCAGAAACCTGCAGGTGCGGGTGAAGTCGTAGCCGTTGCCTAATCACACCGACGATTCGATAGGAGTTCAACCAATGTCTATTTCAAGAACCAAGTTGCGACGCTCACATCGTGACCGTGTGGTTGCCGGAGTATGTGGTGGATTGGGAGAATTCTTCGGGATCAGTACCTTTTGGTTTCGGCTGGCCTTCCTGATCGCGCTGATACCCGGCGGTATTCCGGGATTGCTACCCTATATGATCTTGTGGATCGTCATCCCAACCGACTAAAATCCCCCCCGTGGAAACGCAACGCTTCCACGGGGGTTTTCTTTTCAACAAGCATATACAGTTTCCAGGAGAGAAATATGACCACACGCTTCGATGACTTCCGCGCCTACCGACAAAAGATGAACGAACGCATCTTCGAAATTGACCATCTCGGTATCAAACGCTTCTTCAACCTTGATACGGCTGCGTATCGCGATGGAGCATTGGACTCCAAGACCAAAGAATTGTTGGGGCTGGTCGCATCGGCAGTGTTGCGCTGCAACGATTGCATTGATTACCATTTAGAGCAATGCGTCAATATCGGCTGGAGCGATGAAGAACTCTACGATGCCCTAAACGTCGCTTTACTTGTCGGCGGCAGCATTGTCATCCCCCATCTACGCCATGCCGTGGAAACAATTGACCTGCTACGCGCAGAGCAAATCTGAACTCCACAGCGCCTCTCCGAGTATTTTTAGCAAGAACACTCCAGCAGACACAACCTGGGTGGGCTACTTTGTGAGGTGCTATGCAAAACAAAGTAAAACTGGGTTCCTTTGGGAATTCTTCGCATCTCATCCCAAACCAACTGACGAATAAACCTATGAAAACACAGAACATACACCAAAAATTAATAAGCATCTTTTTATTGGCGATTTCGCTCGCGACCCTGTGGGGCTGCCGCGCTGAACCAGGAGAACCCAACCCAACCGCGCTGCCCACCGAAACCCCGGTATTGGGCAAATATGACCACCCCGGTGATTATCAGGTTTTCATGATTATCGCCGGTGCAGAACGAACTTTCTTTCTACATATTCCCCCTGCATATCAACCCGATACACCCGCGCCGCTGGTCTTCAACATCCACGGGCGCACAGATACCGCCGAGCACCAACAATTAATGACACAATTCAACGCCAAAGCCGACGAAGCCGGTTTCATCGTTGTCACGCCGCAAGCCGAGGATGACCCTCCCACCTGGTGGGGCGCGGTCCCCGGCACAATCGGCGCGGCGGATATTACCTTTTTTGTCGCTATGCTGGATTATCTGCAAAGTGAATTGAGCATTGATCCCGCGCGCATCTACGCCGCGGGATTTTCCAACGGCGCTTCAATGGCAAATCGCTTGGCCTGCGCTTTCTCAGATGTCTTTGCCGCCATTGCTCCAGTTTCCGGCGGGCATGTCGGGTATTACGAATGCGAAGCCGCACAACCGATTTCAGTACTTGCCTTTCACGGTCTGGCAGATTCGATCATCCCCTTCGATGGCAATCAATTCAATCCGCTCGTGCTTGATTGGATGGGAGCCTGGGCGCAGCGCAACGAGTGCCAGGCTACCCCCGCGGCAGATTCAACGCAGGCAGACCTCACGCGCTACACCTGGGAGGGCTGCCTGCCCAATGTGGATGTGACCCTCTACGCCATCGAAAACGCCGGGCACACCTGGCCCGGCTCCGATTTTGTCGCCGATGCTGGCGGCACTACGCAAGCCATCAACGCCACCGACGTTATCTGGGATTTCTTCGCCACGCACCCCAAAGCCGCGGGCACAATCATACCCCCTACGCTGGAACCCACACCCGAGCCTGTTTCCGGTTACGCCACCCCAGGGGATTATTTCAAACTCATCAATTCTGATGGCTACGAACGCACATTTTGGCTGCACGTCCCCACGGATTATGATCCCGCGACCCCCGCAGCACTCATCATTAATTTTCACGGGCGCACATCGAATGCCTTCGATCAGGCTGATTTAAGTCTTTTTTCGGCCACCGCCGACAAATACGGCTTCATCGTTGTCTATCCCCAGGCCACCGGTAACCCCGCCACTTGGGAAGATTTTCCCGAATCAGTCAGCGGGGTCGATGATGTTCAATTCACACGCGACTTAATAGCCCATCTCTCTTCAGAACTTAATATCGACCCGGCGCGCGTCTATGCTACGGGCCTTTCCAACGGTGGTGGGATGGCAAACCGTCTGGCCTGCGATCTGGCTGACCAGATTGCCGCCATCGCTCCGGTGGCGGGAGGCTACTATTATTGGGAAGATTGTGCCCCCAACCGCCCGGTGGCGGTGATCGCCTTCCACGGTCAGCGCGATACCATCATCCCCTACGAAGGCACCGACTATGAAGAATTCGTCAACCTGCCCACTGTGCCGGTTTGGGCGGCAGGATGGGCAAAAAACAATCAATGCTCGGCAGAGCCAGAGCATCTGACCAGCGGTGGAGTGATCACAACCGACACCTGGCGCGAGTGCGACGATAACGCAGATGTGGTACTTTACTCGCTGGCAATGGAAGGCCACAACTGGCCAACAACCACTTTCGGCGGAGATGTTTTCGATCCCACGACGGTCAATGATCTGATCTGGGAATTTTTCGCAGCCCACCCCATGCCCTGATAGGATGCGCCTCAGCCCCGGAGCAAACCTGCCTCGGGGAACGGCGCGCCAGCCGCGAGCGCAGCTACGAAGACATTAATGTTTTTGAAATGAAATGCCCCCGGCGATCACATCATCCGGGGACATTTCTCTCATACAATTTATATCGGCATCAGGGAATCGGGAATGCATCATACGGGAACGGCAATCCCGGAGCGCCATTGCAAGGGTTGTCGTAATTGCAAGCGTCAATTACAAAAGGTTGCTTCATTACGGTTTCCCAGCTCACGCTGCAATATGCTGATCCAATATCGAGGCCGCCACAATATGTATCCAGAATCGCAATATTCCAGTTACGGTGGTATTCATTCGGCAAATAGGCCCAGGTTGCCCCATCGCTTAATGGCTGTAATTGAAGTTCAACGAACTCGCCATCATATAGTTCGGCATAGACGGCAGCGGGACCATTTATAAAACTGAGGTAAAGTGCATGGTAATAAACATCACCGCCATTCCCATACCAAAATATCACCCCATTGGCAGGGACATTATAAAACCATTCTTCATTATGTTCGCCCCGAATGAGGATGTGGTGTGTCGGGAATGAACGATTGACGGTGATTTCACCCCACTCGCCGGGGCCAATACTGTTTAGTTTCCTGGTTCCTCTAAACATCTCTTCTTTCAGCGAAACTGCTTCACTGACCCAATTTCCCTCTTGGGCATAAAGATGTTCAATATCCTCATTGCTATTATTGAAAACTCGAATCGCCTGGTAATACCAAACTACATCTGTGTAAAGACGAGTAACTTGTCCCGCGGTCACCTTGACATCGGTAAATACCTGGCCAGTTCTCCCTTCGATTTCGGTACGTACAATATAGTTTCCAGGGAGAAGATCTGTTCTACATGATTTGCCAGGTTGAAGATTGCTGCACATCATTGACCACCGGGCATAATTTATATCGTCGGGATCATAACTGAGCCACTGAACACGATCAAATGGTGTCACTTTGGTAGTATTCATGAGCTCGATAGTTCCATAAGTCGCCAGATTGTCTGCAGCGAATGTAGACTCCACATTACTGGCATACAGGATCATGATGGCCGCAACAAAAACAGCGATGAAAATCCATTTTTTCTTCATAACAGTACCTCCTCAAATAAATTGGGTTGCTTCTTCACATCGATGATTGCCCCATTGTGAAAATTATAGCATGACAATCTTGATGCTATAAAATTGAATACTTAAAAATTTATGGCTTTTTGGGAACTGCCGTGAGAAACCTCCCCTAATGTGGATAACTACCGCGGAGATTCCCAGAGATTCAAGTAAATGGCTGCCAGAAACGTGGAATATATACTCGTCAAGAAAGGACCAAATAATGAAAACACCTCTCCGAATCTTCGTTTGGCTCCTATGTCTCGTATTACTCAGCCTAAGCAGCGGTAGTTGCACCACAACAACCGCAACTGCTGAAATCACCGCGCCTGTGGCCCCTGACAACGCGGCCAAACCACCCAGTGAAGAATCTGCTCCATCCCTCAGTGCCGGGTTGGAAGACTTGCCCTTCGATGTCTTTCTCGAAGAATCCTACCTGCGACTGCTCCAACGCGATCCCGAGCTGGTCACAGAACTCGGCCTCGACGCGGCCTTCAACCTGCCCGGCGACCAGCTCACCGACATTTCCGACGCCTACATTCGCCAAACCCAACATCTTGAAAGCGAAATCCTGGCGCAACTGCAAACCTACGAGCGCACCACCTTGGCCCCCGATCAACAACTATCTTATGACACCTACTTCTGGTATCTCGATGACCGCGTGCGCGGCCATGAGTTCATGTACCACGACTACCCCGTCACGCACTTCATCATCGGCCAGCCATTCCTGCTCTACCACTTCTTCACCGAAATCCAACCCGTGCGCAATCTCGCAGAATCCCACAATTACCTCGCCCGCCTTGCCCAGGTCGAAACGAAAATCAATCAGCTCATCGAGGGCCTGCGTTTGCGCCGCGAAGCCGGGATCATCGCCCCCAAATTTCTTTACCAATGGAGCATGGGCAGCGTGGACGACACTGCCCGCTCCATGCCAGAATTAACCGTATTTTATCGGAATTTTGCCGAAAAGCTGGATGCCATCTCCGAGATTTCCGCGGACGAAAAGCAGGCGCTGCTCGCGCAGGCGGAGGAGGTTACGCGCCTTCAAGTGATTCCAGCCTTCAAAGATTTATCTGCGTATTTGAGCGAACTGCAATCCGTGGCCCCCACAGACGATGGAGTCTGGCAGCACCCCAATGGGGAGGCTTACTACGCCTACACCGTGCGCCATCACACCACTACTGAGCTAACCCCCGACGAGATTCATCAGCTTGGCCTGAGTGATTTGGAGCGTATCCACGCCGAAATGCGCACTATCTTCGGTGAACTTGACTATCCCTCCGATGAGAGTCTGCCCCAACTCTACCGCCGAATAGCCCAGAACGGCGGCACGCTGACCGGCTCGGAGATTGTTGCCAAGTACGAAGAAATCATCGAGCAAGCCAAAACCACTGTCGCCCCGGTCTTCGATATGCAACCCTCCGCCGATGTCATCGTCATCCCCGGCCCCACAGGCGGCTACTACGTCTCCCCCGCCGTAGATGGCTCACGCCCTGGAGCGTTCTACGCCGCCGTCGGTGGCAGCGAAGAATATTTCGGTATGCCGACACTGGCCTATCACGAAGCTGTGCCCGGACACCACACCCAGGTAGCCCTGGCCCTGGAGCTTGACCTGCCTTCCTTCCGCCGCGGCAGCCACTTCACCGCCTATGTTGAGGGCTGGGCGTTATACGCCGAGCGTTTGATGTGGGAATTGGGTGTTTACGAGGATGATCCCTATGGCGATTTAGGCCGCTTGCAATACGAAGCCTTCCGCGCCGCCCGCCTGGTAGTGGATACTGGCATCCATGCCAAACAATGGACTTTTGACAAAGCCGCCGCCTTCATGACCGAAAATACTGGCCTTGATGCGGGTATGGTCAATTTCGAGATCAGCCGCTATATCGCCTGGCCGGGGCAGGCCCTGGCCTACAAAATCGGCATGAGCGAGATTTTAAAACTGCGCCAAATGACCGAAGAACAGCTTGGGCAGCAATACGATCTCAAGGATTTTCACAATCTGGTATTGAGCAATGGCGCGGTACCCCTGGATATTTTACAAGAGCTTGTCTATGAATATATTGAAAGTAAATAACGCAAAAAAATACCCCTCTCCCGTATCGGGAGAGGGGCCAGGGGTGGGGGTCACTCATTTTCGAACAGGCTGCCGGTTGTCCCGGTGGCATATAATTGATTAGTCGTGATCCCCTGCGCTCAGGTTTTCAGCGCCGGGCATCTTGCCTACCAAAGTCTGTGGCTTGTGAATCAAGAGCGGCAAGTGCTGCGGGCAAATCCAGGTCTCCACGCCTTGAGAACGCAGAGCAATTAAAGGAACTTCCGCATCTGTGCGGTCACATTGGATACAACGGGGTTCGTTTGAGGTCATAGATATCATCTCCTGAAATTTTAAGATGACCAAGTATACCCGAAAAGAAAATGTGTGGGGATGCGATGAATTCCCGCACATTTTTTCTAATGCAGCGAACCCCCGTCAATATTATTTACGCCGCAAGGTTATCACAATAAAGATTCCCATTACTACCAACACCAAAATTACCAACGGCAGAACCGGCGCGGCCTGCTCAACAAAGCTAGGGCCGGGAAGCGGGGTTTGTGTCAAATAAGGGGTGGGCGAAAATACCGGCGCGGGTGTTTGCGCACATTGATTAGTCGTCACTACGATGCTAAAGAAGGTTTCTTCATCAACACTCGCGTCACTGGTCACCGCAATATTCCACTCGCCTGCCGCGGGATGGAGTACAGTATATAGTTTTAGATTATCGCCGCTCTGGAAGGAAAAATTACCGTAGGCATCATCAATCCGATTTCCATCCGGATCAAGAATCTCCAAAATGGGTATTCCGGAAGTCGAGTTGAGCGCCAAACTGAACTCGCAGGTGTTCTCCGGAACCGTTTGGGGTTCTACCGCCTCGGATGCATTAGCCCCGATATAACCAATCATCTGGGCAATTTCGCCTACCATCCCTTGACGGCAGGCCACAAAGAAGTTGACCAGTTCATCACCACTTTTGGCAAAGAGATATTCGCCTTCAGTTTCGTACGCTAATGATGCCAGCAATTCATAATCGACATGCGCTTCTGTGGGGCCAATGCCCACGGTGCAAATCACAGCATCCATCGCGTTGGCGCGCGGCGGAATATCGCGAATGACTTCGTCGGGGCCGGGGCCAACGGTAATATGCCCATCGCTGAGCAATAGAATCACAATTGGCTTATCGGGGTCGGCATTACGCTCCAATTCACGCAGGGTTTCGTCGAGCCCATCGTAGATATTGGTCATCTCAAGCGATTCGAGGGCGTCAATTTTGCGCTCTACAATATCATGGTCCGCGGTCAACCCCCGGAGCAGTACGGAGTCGGTTGAGAAACGTACCAACCCCAGGGTTGAATCCCGCCGCCCCGCAGCACTATCCAAACGCGATAAATCAATCAGGGTTTTGGCGGCCAATTTCGCTAGATCCAACTTACGAGGGATTCCCAATTCCGCAATCATCGTATCTACATCGGCAGCCAGCGCATCAATATTCAAATCCAGGCGTTTTGCATCGCGCTGATCGATGAGTGCATTATAGTTACGCGTTTCGAGGGCGTCAAAATATATTTTATAGGCCGCGTCGCTGTTCTCTTGCAACGATGTATACTCCGTTTCACCGACATAAGGCACCAAATCGCGAAGGTCTTGCTG
Source organism: Chloroflexota bacterium (assembly GCA_018648225.1). Classification (NCBI taxonomy): domain Bacteria; kingdom Bacillati; phylum Chloroflexota; species Chloroflexota bacterium. Next base: position 5,303 of record JABGRQ010000053.1, on the reverse strand, counting down.
ATTCTCGTAGTTAATCGTCACGCCACTGCACGCCTGCGCAATCCAGTAGTCAATCTCATCAATTGTCAGCGCGGTAGCAATGGGTTGATCATAAATTGGGTTGCAATCCAGATCAAGGAGTGCTTGCCGCGCTTGCTGCATAATAAACGCCTGGTTTTGGGCATATTGATTTTCTGCAAACCACGCATCGAGGGCATCCACGGTTTCAAGATAGGCAGCGCGCGCATCTACGATCTCGGGATCAACGAGAATATCGTCAATGGCTTGCTGAATTTGGAGAAGTTCATCGTTTTCATGCGCGGCATCGAGTTGATCGTATAGTGCAAATAATTCGTCTGGCAGATCGTCGGTGAGAATCGGTTCTTCCATGCTGCTGGAGACATCCAGCACCAGAATAACCTGAATCACGTCATCAGGCTCTTCGGGAATTTCCTGAGCATGAACGGGAAAGAAACTCACCCCCACGAAGAATAACCCCACTAATAGCAGTACGAACCAGCGCTTACCTTTCATCTGGAGCCTCCCCGAAGAATTGAGATTTAGCCGTCAAAATTATTCTAGCATAATTTCTAACGAGTTTATGGGTTTTGACTTGAAATGTCCCCAAGAGCGCACACCAGAATAAGCAGGTTTTTTGATTTCGCGCGGTGGTCTGTGCGCAGATGATTTCTCTAATTTTTTTCAACAGGCTCAGGTGATGATGTGATATGATTCGATTGGCGAAAATAATCTATTGCAATTTTTTGATCGAGGAGAAAGCTATGAGCACATTACACTCCGACCTGGCTCAAGTCATCATTAGTGAGGAAGAAATTCAAAAACGCGTAAAAGAACTGGCCGCTCAGATTGAAAAAGATTATGCCGATGTCGAACGGATTATGCTGATCGGCATCCTCAAAGGGGCTTTTATCTTCCTGGCCGATTTAGCGCGCGCGCTGAATATCAATCATACTGTAGATTTCATGGCGGTTTCGAGTTATGGTAAATCGGGCGCGGTGAGCGGCGCAGTGCGGTTGGTGCTGGATGTGCGCGAGCCGGTCGTCAACGAGCATATCATCATCGTTGAAGATATTGTTGACAGCGGCAACACGCTCAGCTATTTGTATCATACCCTCAAGGGACGCCAACCGGCCTCGTTAAAAACATGCGCTTTGCTGGAGAAAAAACGCGACAACCTGGATGTGCCGATTGATTATTTAGGTTTCAACATTCCGGACGTGTGGGTAGTTGGCTATGGTTTGGATTATGCCGACACACACCGCACGCTGCCATTTGTGGCCGAGTTGAAACCTGAAGTCTATCAATAGTAACAAAAAGCGGGCATATTGTTTTGAAAAACAATATGCCTGCTTTTTTGTCACACCTTACCCGATTTTATGGGTAAATCGCATAAATCACTTGACAAAGTTCCCATCATCTGCTAAAATTCAACCATCTCACCCGATTTATCGGGTATAACAACTGAAGCAGGAGCAAGATAATGGCGAATTTGGAATTGATTTCCCCACAAAAAACAGCTACATTCAGCTTTGCAACCGCACCCGCGCACAATCTATTATGCAGTCTGTTCCTGCTCAATGAAGATAAAGATGAAATAAGCGAGTGGGTTACGAAAACCAAAAGGAGACTCACAAATGAACAACTGGAAGCAAACAAACTAACGGCTGCCCTGGCATCCCGCTTTTTGGGAGGCACAAGCTGGGCAAGTTTCTCAGACTGGATCGCCCACCTGGAAGGCTATAACGCTATCGAAATGCGCGACTGGATGATCGAAGATTTTCGCAAAGCCTGCTGTCAGATCACAGATACCCCCCTGGACGATCTCCCCACGGCGGCGGCAATTCTTGCCGATGAAGAAATTTACCTGGCACTGTATGAAGAACTTTACGCGCACAAATCGCCGGAGAAAAAATGCGACTGTGATGCCCATAGAAAAGAGTTCCAACTCTACCAGCAGCCAAACGCCCTCAAGGAACTACTCGTCAGCCATCTGACATGGATGTGGGACGAGTTTTACCAGGACGAGTGGCAGCGCGCGCGCCCCTTGCTGGAAGATTCGATCCAGGCATTCCAGTCAGTTCAACTTTTTGTAAACTCCACAGAGGATGCGCTGCGCAGCATCACCGGGCGCGAGCAAATGCCTCAAATTTGGGATCACTGGATTGCCACAGTCGAAAATGTTATCGTCATCCCGTCAATGCACATTGGCCCCTATTTAATGACCATCGACAAAACGGAAAACACTGTCTGGCTGATTGTGCGTGCCCACATCCCTGAAGGGGCCAGCGTTTCATCACCATCGCTCACCCGCTCCGAATTGCTGATGCGCCTCTCAGCGCTTTCCAATGAAACCCGATTGCAGATTCTTGAATTGCTCAACACAAAAGGCGAACTCAACGCCAGCGACATCCAGAACCAACTCGAACTCACGCAATCGGCCACATCGCGGCATATTCAACAATTATTTGCCACAGGATACCTGCACCAGCGCCGTCTGGAAGGCGTAAAACACTACCGTATCCATCATCAGCGCATTGCCAATACCGCCAAAGCGCTGACTGGTTTCTTACAAGCGTAGGAGAATTAAAAATGTCGAAAGATCGTTTATTTGTCCTGGATTTGCTGGATGAGGGAAAAATCTCCGTGCCAGAAGCTGTGCATCTTATCGAAGCCATCACAACAGCGAATGCCAACAGGGCAGACAATCGCCAGCCTGAACTCACCATTGAACTGCTGATCGACTAGGCAGTTTCCACTCCCCCATAAAAAGAGCGTGCGCCAAAATCCGGCGCATGCTCTTTTTATGGGCTACAGGCACGCATGCAAAGCACAATAATTCTCATAGCGTAATTGAGCAATCTCACCGCACTCAACGGCTGCCTTCACCGCGCAATCCGGCTCGTCGAGATGAACGCAATCTGAGAAACGGCATTTGCCCACGTGAGCATTCATTTCTGGATACCAGGATGCCAACTCGCCGTGCCCAACTCCCGCCAGGCCAAAATCGCGGATGCCCGGCGTATCAATCACTACCGTATCAGCATCCAGGTACCACAAGCTCGATTGCGTCGTCGTGTGCCGCCCCTGACCGGTGAACAACCCTTGCTGGCTCACCGCGCCAACGCGCAGGTCAAGCTCCGGCGCGATCGCCATCAACAGCGACGATTTCCCTACACCAGAGAGTCCCGCCAGCACGGTCATTTTTCCGGTCAAAAGCTGGCTTAGTGCGTCCAAACCTGCGCCGGTCAGCGTGCTGGTTTGAACTACCCGCCACTTCAGGCTTTCGTAAACCTGCAGCATGGATTCAAATTCATCGCGCTGGTCAGCTTCCACCAAGTCCACCTTGTTGACCACAATCAGGACTTCAAGTGCATTGCGCTGCGCGGCAATTAAATAGCGGTCTACCAATTCGGGCCACAGATACGGCTCGCGCCAGGAGGCCACAATTATCACCTGATCGACATTGGCAACCACTATTTGCTGCACGGCATTCCCCTTCATCGGATCAGGGCGCGCGAGCACATTCTGCCGGGGTAGCACATCTTCCACAACACCGCGACCTTCACCATCACGCGTTATCAAAACGCGATCACCTACCGCAACAACTTGGCTATACGCAGATTTTTTATGGCGCAGATTACCACGCAACGTGCATAAGATAGATTTGCTGCCCGGAGGCGAATCCCCACCCAGGTGGACGCGACACAGCCCGGAGTTGATCTCCACAACCAGGCCAGGGATATGCGCGGCGCGCTCCGGGGTTGATTCTTCCACACCGGAGGCTGGCGCCACCCCCGAGGGAGTCCGCTTAGCCTTGCTAGATGCCAGGCGCGCTACCTGTTTGCGTCGTTCGTCTTCGCCGCGCGGCATGATGCGCTCATCCAGGTTATATTCATCTTCCCAATCGTCATCCAGCCAATCTTTGTGTCGAGGTTTCTTCTTCGAAGTTGGCGCATCTGTTTTGCGGCGAGCTTGGCGAAGTTCTTGCTTGCGAATATGTTTTTGCATTGATTTGAGCTGTCGGTCTACTTGTTCAAGTTTATCGTCCATCATAGTATTTCATCATTTGCCCGTGCCGATCTTCAGCCGAGACGACCCAGGCATACATAGCAATTTGAATGTGTTGACGAATTTGTATCCACCAGAGATGGCGCGCCCGTAAAATAGAGATGGACGCACGAATTTCTTCGCAGGTATCAATATAGATTTCGATGGTATTCATTATCCACCTCCTTTCAAGGCAGGGTATGAGGCGTATGGATTACACCCTTTGGCATCAACGCTCTTGCGCTGATATGGTCAAATAGGCGCATGGATTACGCCCTTTGACTCAAAAACGGCCACGGATCTAATCCGTTGGCCGTAGAAACAGGCGCGCTGCGGCGCGAATGAAAACAGCCACGGAGCATAAGTGCGCCGCAGCCGTTAGGGTCGGGTCAAAGAGCGAATGGATAGCACTCTTTGGCAACAAAAAAGCCGCAGGTTAGACACCCGCGGCCAACAGAATTTATAATACGCTGAAATCGTTCAGCAGTTGGGCGCGAGGCGCACTTCTCGAACAAGGGATTTCGCCATATAAACTTGAGCCATGAGAATACGCCTCCTTTAAGAAAATTTTGGCTGTTCAACAACCGCCACAATGATAACAGAATACAGGGGCAGGTCAAGGTAATTTCAAATCAAGATTTTAGGGTTGCTGGCGCAACGCGAATGCAGCGTTGATGAGCTCGCTACTCTGCTGTCGATCAAAGCGCCGACTGTATCGCACCATCTGCAATCACTGAAAAATTTGGGGGTGGTCGCGATGCGTAAAGATGGCAACGATCATCTCTATCGCCTGGATGTCGATCATCTGAACACCCTATCCAAAGATGTTTTTTCTTCGTTGAGCAAAGAAAAGGTTGTGCATCTGGCCGGAGATGTAGAGTATGACACCTGGCAGAAAAAGGTACTGGAGACGTATGTAGATGCTGAGCAAATTCTTGAAATCCCCTATGGGTATAAAAAGCGCCTGGTCGTACTCAAATGGCTAATCAATTATTTTGATAAGGATAAACGCTATACTGAAAGGGAAGTCAATGAGATTATCAAACAGCATCACCCTGATACAGCATCGCTGAGGCGCGCTTTTATCAGCAATAAATTAATGGCTCGCGAAGGCGGTGGGGGTCTTTACTGGCGCATTCCCTGGCAAATGCCAGAATTAAAATAAAAAGGTGGCTGCTTCGTGCAACCACCTTTTTTTATTCCCTAGCAGTTTGTCGGAGAGGCAAGTACTTTGACAACATAAATAGCCCGATGGG